>CAWUHY010000089.1:0-10687 GCA_963922215.1 uncultured Gammaproteobacteria bacterium
AAAGATTTTTTTGCTGCTCCTCGTAACCGAGAGCGTCGATGCCGAGCTTGGCACTCGACGGGTCGAGGATACGCAGTACGATCTTTTCGCCGAAGAGCGTCGGGCAGGTGTTGACACGAAAGTCGATCGCGCGGTTCTTGTTCAGACGCATCTTGATGCGCCCGTCCTGCGGGATACGGCGCTCGGCGATGTCCATCCGCGACATGACTTTCAGTCGGGCGCACACCTTATTGGAGAGCACGACCGGCGGTTTCGCAATCTCCGACAAAACGCCGTCGAGGCGGGTACGCACGCGAAATTCTTTTTCGTAGGGTTCGAAGTGGATGTCCGATGCACCCTTATGGATTGCATCGAGCAGAATCTTGTTGACGAAGCGAACGACCGGGGCGTCTTCGACGTCGTCGTTTTCGTTCGCGTCCTGCTCCTCGTCGCCGCCGGAAATATCGAGGTTGTCGAGGTCGCCGAAGTCGTCGTCGTCGCCGAGGCCCGACATGCTCGTGTCGACCGCCTCGAGCGCGACCTTCAGTTTGTCGGAGAGCTTGTCCTGCTCGACGACGACCGGGTCGATGCGGAGCGAGGTCTGGAAGCGGATTTCGTCGATTGCGCCGAGATTGGTCGGGTCGGCGATGCCAACGAACAGGCGCTGACCGCGCTTGACGAGCGGGAGGACCTGGTGCTTTTCGAGCAGCGTCTGCTTGACTGAACGCAGGACATCGAGATCGACGTCGACGGCATCGAGATCCAATAGCGGGGTGCCGAATTCGTGTGCGGCCGCGACGGCGATCTCCCGCGGGTCCGCAAGGTTTTCATTCACGAGATGGGCAACCAGAGAGACCTTTTTCTTCTTGGCCGTCTCAACAGCGTCCAGCAACTGGGCCTCGGCAATAATGCCGTCCTGAACGAGGCGCCGGGGTAATCCGGCGAGATTGGTCTGTGACGCAGTGGCTACCATGAAATCCGATCGGTCCGCGTGGATTTCACAGTTTGGTTGATCCCTTACCTCGGATCAACTCGATTTTGTGCGCCTTTTCACAAATGCGAAAGATAATTAAGTAAAACGCGTCGGATCGCGTCAGTCAGGGGTTTTCGGGCTATTTCTGGTGCCCGAACTGCGCGTTAGCGACAGACTTGCGGGAGGTAGCGTTCCTCGATCGTCCCACCCGTCTGGTGGTCCTGTCCGTTGTTCAGAAGCGCGCCACCGGAAGGGGCGCCAGCTTTGCCGCAGCGCCAGGCGATTGAACTTGTGCTGGTTTCGTAAGGCGTCAGAAAAAGCGTGTCGTTCAAAATATCCTGGTGGACCAGCGGACCGGCGAAGGTGATTTCGATGCGACCATTGTTGATCGCGACCTGGCTTACGTAGCTGCCTCGCGTGTCGGTCGGGTTCGGTGACATGCCGGCGGCTACGCGATCGGCGGGTGCAGTACCGGACTGCAGGTAGGCATCGATCAACGGGGCCTTGGCGCTGCCGGCCATGAAGACACCTTCACTGACTTGCGCGCGAATCGTATAGGTCTGGTAGGCGGAGATTGCGAGCGACGCCAGAATGCCCATGATGGCGACGACGATCATCAGTTCGATTAACGTAAATCCGTGGTTATCCTGCTTCACTAGACCTAACCCTCGTGCTCTTGCGGCATGCTGTCTCATGTACTGACAAACTACAACCGCTGGTGGTGTCGACGTGCAAGAGTGTGATCGTCGTCACACTTTCTTATCAGTTTCTTAAAAAAAAGCCCCGGAAAGAATCCGGGGCTTTTTGTCAGGCAAAAAACCTGTCATCCGTGCTTACGGGCGACATGCTGCCGGCAGCCACTTCGCGTTGCCGCTCAGGATGTTCTGACCTGAGCAAGCCCACTCAACTGAGCCAGCGTTACCCGTCGGCGTCAGACGCAGCACAGCGTTCGTGATGTTTGAGTTTGCGTCCTGACCGTACGTAACGTTGATGATGCCGTTCGCGCCGACAGCAACCTGCGTGACGTACTTGCCGTTGATGTCTGTTGCGCCAGACAGGCCGGCAGCCGTGTTGTTACCCGGGAATGCGCCAGAGTCCTGGAAGACTTCCGCGACGGCGGTCTTAGCACCACCGGCGAGGCTCAGGCCTTCAGAAACCTGTGCGCGAATCGTGTAATCCTGGTAAGCCGGGATTGCGATTGCAGCGAGAATACCGATGATCGCGACAACGATCATGAGTTCGATAAGCGTAAAACCTTGCTGGACTTTCTTCATTTCTCATCTCCAAGATATCGAGAATGGTGTACGACAAAATGTTCGTATCCCAGTAAAGCAAGGGATGTGCCAAGTCCGGACGGGAGTTGCTAACTCAATGAAAACATTGAGGAGATTGCAAAGCATCGGGGTTTTCCGACCGCCTGTGTCCCCGACAAAAACTGACACTCTTGTCCAAAACTGACAATTTTTGTCAGCCCGACTGTCAGAAAATGCCGACGACGACTTACTTAATCCCGAGTTTTTCGATGCGATAGCGCAGCTGCCGGAAGGAGAGGCCTAATAGCTTTGCCGCAGCCGTTTTGTTGTACCGCGTCTTCTCAAGCGCATCGATGATCGCCTGGCGCTGCACATCCTCGATTTGTTCGCCCAGTTTGCCGCTCGGCGCGATGCCCGGCGCCGTATCGCTCTTTAGATTCAGGTCCTGCTCAGTCAGTACGCCCGTCGTACAGAGCGTGACGGCGCGTTCCAGCACGTTTTCGAGTTCGCGGACATTGCCGGGGAAGGGATAGCGCAGCAACGCTGCTCGCGCGGATTCGTCAAGCGTCGCGTCCGAGCCGAGGCGCTTGAGAATGAACTCGGCGAGTTCCAGTGCATCGTCGTTGCGATCGCGAAGGGCGGGGACCGAAATCTCGATCACGTTGATGCGGTAGTAAAGGTCTTCGCGGAACTCGCCGTCTGCAACGAGTTTCCGCAAATTCTTGTGCGTTGCGGTGAGCAGGCGCGCGTCGACCGGCTTCTCCCGCGACTCGCCGACCGGACGTACGGATTTCTCCTGGATGACCCGAAGCAGCTTGACCTGCATCGCAAGCGGCAGGTCGGCAATTTCGTCGAGGAACAGTGTTCCGCCGTCGGCACTCTGGATGAGTCCAATCTTGTCGGCGTCTGCACCCGTGAAGCTGCCCTTCTTGTGCCCGAAGAATTCGCTTTCCATCAGTTCCGAGGGAATTGCGCCGCAGTTCACAGGAACGAACGGTCCATCGCCGCGCGAACTTGACTCGTGAATCATCTTGGCGACGAGTTCCTTGCCCGTACCCGATTCTCCGCAAATGTGCACCGGCGCCTGTGAACGGGATACCTTGTCGACGAGATCGCGCAGCTCGTCCATCGCAGGCGACTTGCCCAGCAGGCTCGAGCCCTCGCCGCTTGTCGGTCGGTCGAGTTTCAACGCACTTTCGATAATGTTGCGCAGGTGCTTGAGGTCGAGCGGCTTGGACAGGAAATCAAACGCGCCGAGCTTCAAGGCATTTACGGCCGTTTCGACATTGCCGTGCGCCGTAATCACGGCGACCGGGACGTTCGGCGTGTGTGTCTGCATCCATTCGACAAGCTCGAGGCCGTCGCCGTCTGGCAGGCGCATGTCGGTGAGGCAGACGTCATAGTTTCCGTCCGCGAGCCGCTTCTTGCCGGACTTGAGGTCCAGGCAGGTGTCTGTCTCGATGCCCATGCGGCCCAGCGTCAGCGTCAGGAGTTCGCAGATATCCGGTTCGTCGTCGATGACAAGAGCGTGACGTGCGTTCATTGAGAGTCCTGGTTGCCCCAGCGTTCCGGGTCTGCGAAAACGATACGAAAGATACTGCCTCCACCTTCGCGGTCAAGGTACAGCAGTGTCGCGCGGTTCAGTTCGCACAGCTCCCTTGAGATATACAGTCCGAGCCCGGTCCCGCCGTGGCGCGCGGTAAAGAAGGGTTCGAATATCTTGTCGGCGGTTGCGGCGTCGACGCCGTATCCGTGGTCCATCACTTCGAGGAAAGGGCGGCTGTGGCCTTCGAGCCGGCCGACGCGGATTTCGACGAGAATCCCGCCGGTCTCGCTCGCGTACTTCACGGCGTTGTCGCAGAGATTCCAGAGCACTTGCCGCAGATGGCTGCGGTCCATGCGGACAGAAATGTCGTCATCGACAGGATGCAGTTTCAGCTCTCCTTCCTGCAGCTCGAGCGTGCGCGTAAATTCCCTTGCGAAATCGTCAAGCCACGGACCCAGCTCGAGGCGTTCCGGCCGGCTGGATTCGCGTCGCGAAAGCTGAAGCACGTTGTCGATGATGTGGCTGACGCGTTCCGAGTTGGACTGGATGATGTCCGTCAGGCGCAGGTCGTCGTCGGAAAGCGCGTCCGATTCAGCAAGGAGTTGAGCCGCGTGGCTCATCGCGCCAACCGGGTTCCGGATCTCGTGCGCGATACTGGCGCTCAGCCGGCCTAAGGACGCGAGCTTGGATTGCTGCACACGTTCGTTCATCAGGCTCGAGTCTTCGAGGAAAATCAGAATTGGTCCCGAACGCTCACCGTCTTTGACGAGCGGCGCCAAATGCGCGGTGATGCGCAGGCTCGCATTGCGCGACACGAGCGGAATCTCGGTATGCGACGACAGGCTGTGATCGTCGCGCCAGCGACTGATGTAGTCGTCAAGCGGCTGCGACGCGTCCCCGAGCGACAGGTTGGCGAGATCGAGCTCAGAGCCGATCAGTCGGGCGGCTGAGCCGTTGCTCAGACGAACGCGGTTATTGCCGTCGACGACGAGAATGCTTTCGCGTAGATGCTGGACGATGTATTCGTTCAATTCCGAGAGATTTTTGAGGTCGACGCCGCGCTGACGCGCCAGCGCCTCACTGGCCTGGATACGCTTGCCGAGCGACTGCGCCGCGATCGCCATCATGAAAATGAGGGCGCTCAACAGACCTGCCGCCGGGAAATTCGGGTCCCCGCGGCTGACCTGCGTCAAAAACTGCTCACCCAGGATTCCGAAGGTCGCGATCGCAGCCATGACGGCGGGCCACTGCGCCGGCAGGACAAGACAGGCGACGCCGACGAACACGATCAGCAGGCCACCGAGACCGGAGCTCAAGCCGCCGCTCATGTGCATGAGGCCGATCGTGACCAGCGTGTCGACGAGGAGGGCCGCCGCGGCGATCACCGCGACCGGCAGGCGTCGGCTCTTGATGAAGAGCTGCGTTGCAATCGCAAAGACTGCGTAAGCGGAAACCGTGGACGCGAATAACAGCGGGTAGCGGTCCCCGAACATGTGCGGATCGCTGCTTAAGAAAAACGCGAGGATCAGCCCGCCTGCCACGAGAAGCCGGAAGACGCCCAGCATGGCGAGCATGCGCCAGCTTAAATCCGCCTCGTCGCTTTGCTTCGAGCCGGCGAGAGCAATCGCCGTGGTCCGAAACAGGGAAGAATTGTCGTCGCCTGCCATCGCGTTCGTGTCGTGTCGCGCCGTTCGAGTGCGCGTAGTGTAGACCAAGCGCGGCGCCGCCGTTGGCGATTGCATCACGCAAACCGCTGCCGGGCAGGGTCGCCGGGCTCAAGGCTTTGATTCGCCGCAAGCGATCCTTCAGAATGCGGCTTCCCAACAAAAAGACGTCTTTTTCAAAGACTCCAAGGCGAAGAATGAACCTCCACGAATACCAATCCAAAGGATTGTTTGCCGACTATGGCATCCCCGTCCCGGAAGGAATTCCGGCCGAAACACCGGAGGCGGCGCGCGCCGCCGCCGAGAAGCTCGGCGGTGAACTCTGGGTCGTCAAGGCCCAGGTCCATGCCGGTGGCCGCGGCAAGGCCGGCGGCGTCAAGCTCGCAAAGACCCTGGACGAAGTGGCCGACTACGCGAAAGGCATGCTCGGCACGCAGCTCGTCACCCACCAGTCCGGCCCGGAAGGTCTGCCGGTCAACGTCGTCTACGTCGAGCAGGGCTCCGGCATCGACCGTGAGCTGTACCTGTCGATGCTCGTGGATCGCGAAGTCAGCCGCGTCGCATTCATCGCGTCCGCAGCGGGCGGGATGGACATCGAGAAAGTCGCCGAAGAAACCCCGGAGAAAATCTTCACCGTGGCGGTCGCGCCGGATGCCGGCCTGCAGGACTACCAGGCACGCCAGCTCGCTTTCGGCCTCGGCCTCGACAAGAAGCAGATGCGCCAGTTCGGCGACATCGTGAAGAAGCTCTACAACCTCTATCTGGAGACGGATGCGAGCCTGGTCGAGGTCAATCCGCTGATCACGACCACCGACGGCGACGTCGTCGCGCTGGACGCGAAGATCAACATTGACGGCAATGCGCTGTTCCGTCATCCGAAACTGCTCGAAATGCGCGACATCAGCCAGGAAGACGATGCCGAGCGCAAGGCCGCAGAGCACGAACTCAACTACGTCACGCTCGACGGTGACATCGCCTGCATGGTGAACGGCGCCGGTCTCGCGATGGCGACGATGGACCTCATCAAGCTGCACGGCGGCGACCCGGCGAACTTCCTCGACGTCGGCGGTGGCGCCACGAGCGAGCGCGTTGCGGCGGCGTTCAAGCTGATTCTCTCCAACGAAGCGGTCAAGGCGATCCTCGTCAACATCTTCGGCGGCATCGTGCGTTGCGACCTGATCGCTGAAGGCATCATCAGCGCGGTGAAAGAAGTGGGTGTCGAAGTGCCGGTTGTCGTGCGCCTCGAAGGCACGAACGTGGAAAAAGGTCGGTCACTGCTCGAAGAGAGTGGCCTCGACATCATCGCGGCGAACGATCTGACCGACGCTGCGAAGAAAGTCGTTTCGGCGGCAGGGTGAGGAGAGAGCGATGAGTATTCTGATAAATAGTGACAGCAAGATCATCTGCCAGGGCCTGACCGGTAACCAGGGTTCCTTCCACACCGAACAGTGTCTCGCCTACGGTTCGAAAGTCGTCGCCGGTGTCACGCCCGGTCGCGGCGGCGAAGAGCATCTCGGCCTGCCCGTCTACAACACGATGCGCGAAGCGGTTGCCGAAACCGGCGCCGATGTGAGCATGATCTACGTACCCGCAGCGTTCGCGGCCGATGCGATTCTGGAAGCGGCCGACTCGGGTGTCGGTCTCGTCGTCTGCATTACGGAAGGAATCCCGGTGCTCGACATGGTTCGCGTAAAATCCGCGCTCCGCGATCACGATTGCCGTCTGATCGGCCCGAACTGCCCCGGCGTGATCACGCCCGACGAATGCAAGATCGGCATCATGCCTGGCCGCATTCACAAGAAGGGTCGGATCGGTGTCGTGTCGCGCTCTGGAACGCTGACCTACGAAGCGGTTTACCAGACGACCCAGAACGGGCTTGGCCAGAGCACCTGCGTCGGTATCGGCGGTGACCCTGTTCGCGGCATGAACTTCATCGATTGCCTTGAGCTGTTTCAGGCCGACGACGAGACGGATGGTGTGATCATGGTCGGCGAGATCGGCGGCACGGACGAAGAGGCGGCCGCGGAATTCATCAAGAGCAATGTCACGAAACCGGTCGTTGCCTACATCGCAGGCGTCACGGCTCCTCCCGGAAAGCGCATGGGTCACGCTGGCGCGATCGTCGCCGGCGGCAAAGGCACGGCCGAAGCGAAGTTTGAGGCACTGGAAGCGGCCGGCGTTGCGACCGTTCGCTCGCCCGCTGAGCTTGGCAGCAAAATGCAGGAGGTCCTGGGCTAGAACGTCCGGGGCAGACGAGCGCCCAACCGCCGATGGCCGGGTCCTTCAAGTTAGCCGTCGCGCAGCTCGACCTGATTGTTGGAGATGTCTCCGGCAACGTCGACAAGATCGTGGAAACCGCAACCGAGGCACGGGACCGCCTCGGCGCGGCCATCGTGGTCTTCCCCGAGCTCAGCGTCTGCGGCTACCCGCCTGAGGATCTCCTGTTCCACACGGGACTCCGGCGTAAGGTCGACCAGGCGATCTCGCGGCTCCTCGAAGAGGTCCGCGGCATCGCTCTGGTCTTCGGCTATCCCGAATACGCAGACGACACGATTTATAACGCGGCGCTCGTCGTTGAGGACGGCGAGATTTTGAGCCGCTACCGCAAGCGCTGCCTGCCGAACTACGGCGTGTTTGACGAACGTCGCTATTTCACGGAGGGCGATGCGCCCGCCGTTTTCGACTTCCGTGGAGTCAGGATCGGACTCAGCATCTGCGAGGACATCTGGAAGCCAAGGCCGCTCGCGGATCTGAAAGGCGCCGGGGCCGATTTCGTGATCGCGATCAACGGCTCGCCGTTCGAAACCAACAGCCAGGCGAATCGCGAAGCGACGGCGAAAAAGCGTCTTGGTGAGTCTGCCGTGCCGCTCGTTTACGTCAACATGGTCGGTGGCCAGGACGAGCTCGTGTTCGACGGCGGCTCCTTTGCGATGCATGCGGACGGAACAATCGTTGCTCGCGCGCCGCAGTTCGATGCGGGACTCTTTGAATTGACAGTGGATGCCGGCGAAAGCGTGCGGCTCTCGGGCGAGATCGTCGAGGTTGCAGACTCCGATTCCCGGCAGTACAAGGCGCTCGTCACCGGCACGCGCGACTACGTTGAAAAGCACGGCTTCCCCGGCGTCATTATCGGGCTGTCCGGCGGTATCGATTCGGCACTCGTCCTCGCCATCGCAGTCGATGCGCTTGGGGCAGACAAGGTGCGTGTCGTGCAGATGCCGTTTCACTACACGGCAGAGATGAGCATCGAGGACTCGGCCGCGCAGGCGAAGTCTCTCGGTGTGCGCTTCGACACGATCCCGATCGCGCCGATCTACGATGCCGTCGTCCAGCAACTGGCGCCGGTCTTCGAAGGCCGCGAGGAGGACGTTACCGAGGAGAACATCCAGTCCCGTTGTCGTGGGCTTCTCTTGATGTCGATCTCGAACAAGACGGGCCGCATGCTGCTGACGACCGGCAACAAGAGTGAGATGGCGGTCGGCTATGCGACGCTTTACGGCGACATGGCAGGCGGCTTTGCGCCAATCAAGGATTGCAGCAAGACACTGGTCTATCGCCTCGCGCGCTATCGCAACACGCTGGGCCCTGCGATACCGGAGCGGGCCATTACCCGCCCGCCGTCGGCGGAGCTAAGGCCGGATCAGAAAGACACGGATTCATTGCCCGATTACGACGTGCTCGACCCGATTCTGGAGGCGTTTATCGAGGAGGACCTGTCGGTGGCTGAAATCGTCGAACGCGGCTTTGATCGCGCGATCGTTATCCGCGTCCTGGAAATGGTGAAGCGCAACGAATACAAACGTCGCCAGTCGCCCCCGGGTGTCCGCATCAGCCGCCGTGCTTTCGGCAGAGACTGGCGCTATCCCATCACGAGCTGGTATCGCTTTCCGGGGTAGAGCAGGAAATCGAAGGAATCGGGGCTGGATCTTCGATTCGCTCAAGAACTGCCGGGAAAGTTAGCCGCCAAAACACGCCGCGTGTCAGCCGCTAAATCGTCCATGCCGAGATTCTCGTAAGCCTCGATCATCAACGTCAGCGACTCGCGGTTGCTGTCGGCGCCGTTGTATTCCTCGAGCGCAGTCTTCGCCCGGTTCAGGCTCGCGATGTACGCACCGCGGCGCAGGTAATACTCCGCAACCGCGTTTTCGTAGGCCGCAAGACGATTCTTCAGATAGACAATGCGCTGCCGCGCGTCCGGCGCGTACTCGCTGGCCGGGTAGCGTTCCACGAGGCGCCGTAGTACCGAATACGCCTGCTGTGCGTCTTTCGGCGGACGCTTGCTGATATCGCGCTTGAACAGCCGCTCCAGGAAGCCTGGCTCTGATTCGAAGTAGGACAGTGCCTTGATGTACAGCGCGTAGTCGACCTGCGGGTCGATCGGGTTTTCGCGCATGAACGTATCGGCGGCTTCAATCGCGAGGTCGCGCTGGCCCGTCTTGTAATAGGAGTACATCAGCTCAAGCTGGACCTGCTTGGCGATGTCGCTGAACGGATAGCGTGCCTGGATCAGCTCGTAGATCTGGATCGCCCGCCGATGATTACCGCGCAGCGCGGCTTCTTTCGCCGCGTCGTACCCCTGCTGCAGATCCTGCGCGACCGAGCGGACTTCGTTGTCCTGCGACGCACAGCCTGCCAGCACCAGCGCGAGGCCGATCGTTGCGAGCAGTCCGCGGGCGCGACGCTGCCGATTTTGACTTACACTTCTCATCATGTTCCTGCGTTTACTTCGATCGTGTCGGGGCTGGACGAGCCGGCCAGCCGCCGCGAGGCGGCAGAGTATAGCGGTGCCGCCGCCCGCTCGCGACATTCAATGACGAACGAGTCGGGCCAGATACCGGACTCGTCGGCCGGTCTTCGCTTGGATCAGGCCCTGGCGCAGTTGTTCCCGCAATACTCGCGCAGCCGCCTGAAGCAGTGGCTCGTCGACGGCCAGCTGCTGGTCGACGGCCAGAGCCCGAAACCCCGATCCACGGTCAGCGGCGGCGAGGTTGTCGAGCTTCACGTCGTCGACGAACCGCAGGTAACGTCAGGCCCCGAGCCTATTGCGCTGGACCTCGCATGGGAGGACGAACACCTCCTGATCGTCAACAAACCGGCCGGCCTCGTCGTGCATCCGGGCGCGGGGAACACCCACGGCACGCTCATGAACGGGCTGCTTCACTTCGACAGCGCGCTCGAGCAGCTCCCGCGCGCCGGCATCATTCACCGGATCGATAAGGAGACGAGCGGCCTGTTGCTCGTCGCGCGCACGCTGGCGGCGCACACGGCGCTG
>CAWUHY010000090.1:0-10607 GCA_963922215.1 uncultured Gammaproteobacteria bacterium
TCGGGCCGCGCGACCGCACCGACCGCTTCACTTACTGGCCGGTCCGCGCCGACCGCGGCGGCGAGATGATCGCGCCGGGCAAGCCCGCCGACCTCACGCAGTACATCGACGTGCGCGACCTCGCGGCCTTCATGGTGCTGTGTACAGAACAACAACTCGCCGGCGGCTACAACGGCATCTGTTCGCCGCGGCCCATGGGTGAAGTGCTTGAGGCCTGTGTGACGGTCGCGGACAGCGACACCGAACTCACCTGGGTGCCCGCAGACTTCCTGTCCGAGAACGGTCTCGAGGCCTGGCAGCAGATTCCGATGTGGGCCGACTCTGACAGCCCGGTGTCCGGCTCGCTGACCTGGTCGGCCGAGAAATCGCTCGCAGCAGGCTTAACGATCAGGCCGGTCGAGCAAACCGTTCGCGACACGCTCGCGTGGTTTAAGACGCTGCCGGAACAACGGCAGGCCACTCTACGCGCCGGTATCCCGGCTGAGAAGGAAGCGGAAGTGTTAGCCGCCTGGGCTGCCCAACAGGCGGCTAGTCAAGGCTGACGATGCGCTCGCGAATCTCGCGGAGGCGCTCTTTGACCTCTGCGGCATTCTGCGGGCCCATGCGCACGAGAATTTTCTGCCCGGCCGAGAGCGATTCGAGGTCGGGGTCTTCGTACTCGTAAAGGACGTGCGGCCGGACGAGTGTCGGCGGCGTGTCCGGGACCGGCGTCGCGAGCAGGTCGTCCAACACTTCGACCATGCGATCGTTGAAGAAGCCGTTCGGGTAACCGAGGTCGACGTAGGCTTCCTGCATGAGCGGGTAGAAGCGGCGGTAGGCGCTGACGATGTCGTCGGTGCTCGCTGACTGCAGGAGCCGGATGTAGGGCGCGTAGCGTTCGTAGTTGGCCTCGTCGAGCGTGACGGTGTCGTCGTCGGTCTCGACCTGGATCGAGCCGGTTGGCCCGTCGAGAAGGCGCAGGCGTTCAGCAAAGCGGCGACGCGGCAGGTTGTCGACCGTCGCGACGAAGCGCTCGATGCCGCCAGACTCCCGCAACAGGCTGTCGATGCTTTTGCCAAACAGGCTTTGCAGTTCGAGCTTGAAGTAGCCGTCGCTGTCGGCGAGTTCGGGCAATTCGACGAGCTTGCCGGCCCTGGACTCACTGATTGACGGCACCGGGTATTTTTCGACCGGCGGGGTTTCCACGGATTCTTCGGTTGCAGGCGGCGTTTCGACGACGGGCGCCACGTCCATGACGCCCTCGCGCCGGTACATCCACAGCGCGGCTGCGACCGCGATGAGTGCGAGCAGGATGACTGCGATCTTGCCGTTGTTCATGGCGTCAGCATACCAGCGCCGACGCGAAGGAGGGAGCTAGTGGGCCGCTTGGTAAAAAAGGTGACACTCAGTCTTTTCAGGGTCACCGCCTACAAGGCGCGATGCGCCGGTAATGGCCGGGTCCTTACCAAGCATTGCAACGCCGTAGACTGTGCCCCTGAAAAGACCCGCAGGGCGAGCCTGACCATCGCCCGTGCTGCGTTGGTCACGCACCACCATAGCGCTGCTATGCTGGTACATGACCGCCTTGCCCCGGCGGCGGTCAGGCCCGCTGAGCGTTACCTTTTTTACCAAGCGGCCCACTAGGGACAGAGTGAGTCGAGTGCGCTGCCGAGTTCGTCCATCAGCAGCGGTTTGGAGAGGAAGCGGTCGACCTGGTCTGTGTCGGGAATATCGGCAGCGGCGCCGGTGTAGCCGCTCATGACGAGCACCGGGATGTCGGCGCGCAGGTCTTTCAAGCGGCCTGCGAGCTGCACGCCGTTGATCTCCGGCATCGTGAGATCGGTGATGACAACAGCGTAGTCGTTCGGCGCGGCCTCGAAGGTCTCGATCGCCTCCTGCGGCGATTCCCTGACCACGGATTCGTAACCGAGCTCTTTCAGCATCAGCGAGATGACCGTCGCGACCATCGAATCGTCGTCGACAACCAGTATTCGCTTGCTTTCCGTCATTTAGGCTCTCCGGGAACTTCGTCCATCATAAGCCATAATCGGCCCAAGTCCTTGATTCTGTAACATTACGGCAAATTAATTTCGGAATCAGAAATATTTTGTCTCCCGGCCCGAGTATGGGACAATTCCCGTTGAAGCAATGCGACGTGTCACACGGAATTCAGCTTTTGAATGCGTCCGACGAAAAGAACACCGGCAAGGCTTCATTGGTCCTGGTGGTCGATGATCACGAACTCGTACGGAAACTGATTGTTCAGGTCCTCGAAACGGCAGACATCGCGACTTTAGAAGCGGACAGCGGGGAAGCGGCGCTCGCGACCTTAAGCGAGCGCAGGGGCGACATCGGTTGTATTATTCAGGACATGTCCATGCCCGGAATGTCCGGTCCCGCCATCATCGAAGAAAGCTTGAAGATCGACCCGTCGGCAAAAATTCTTGTGCTGAGCGTGGACGACGAGCGCACTGTTTTGCAACGACTACAGGATCTGAAAATCGCCGGTTACCTCGAAAAACCCTGCGACTCTGCCGAACTCGTGCAGAAAGTGACGACGTTGCTCGCCTGATCGACCGCCTTAAGCCGTGCCAAGAGACCAGCAACTGACCCTGTTAAGGGATGCGCATTTCGACGTCTGCATCGTCGGTGGCGGTATCAACGGTGCCGTGTCCGCCGCAGCGCTGTCTGCCCGCGGCCTGAAAGTCGCGCTGATCGACAAGGGCGACTTCGCCGGCGAGACGAGTTCGGAGTCCTCGAACCTCGCTTGGGGCGGCATCAAGTATCTCGAGAACGGTGAGATCGGGCTGGTGTGGAAGCTCTGTCGCAGCCGCAACGAGCTGATGGATCGGTTTCCGTCGACGGTAAAAGAGATTCGTTTTCTCACAACGGTCGAGCACGACTTCCGGTTCCCGGCTTTTTTCGTTTACCTCGGCGCGCTGATCTACTGGGGGTTTGGGCGATTCAGAACGCGGGCGCCGGCATGGTTGTCGCGCCACGCGTTGAAACACCGTGAGCGCCGAATTAACGAACGCGATGCGGTTGCGGGCGTCGAGTATTCCGACTGCTACCTGCACGACAATGACGCACGCTTTACCTGGAACTTCGTGCGCAGCGCGATGGACCGCGGCTGCGTCGCGGTCAACTACTGCCGCTCGACCGGCGCGAGTTTCGACGACGGACGCTGGACGATTGCAGCGCAGGATGAGACCAGCGGCGAGGCGATCCAGTTTTCGGCGGAGGTGCTGGTCAACGCCTGCGGTCCGTGGGTCGATGAGTACAACGGCGCGCTTTCTGTAGAGACCGATCACCGGCACATCTTCTCGAAGGGCATCCACCTGATTGTGGATCGAGATCTGGAGCACGGCCGCATCCTGACCTTCTTCGCGAGCGACGGCCGCCTGTTTTTCGTCATGCCGATGGGCGCGAAGACCTGCATCGGCACGACGGACACGCGCGTCGAATCGCCGGAAACTGCGGTCACGGCGGAGGATCGGGATTTTGTTCTTGCGAACGCAAACGAACTGTTAGCGCTGGATAAACCGCTGACGCGCGACGACATCGTGGCGGAACGCTGCGGCGTGCGGCCGCTTGCCGTGGAGGGCGGCGGTGGCGGCGGAGACTGGATCAGCCTTTCGCGCAAACATGCAATCGATGTGAATGCCGACCGCCGCACATTGAGCATTTTTGGCGGCAAGATCACGGACTGCATCAACGTTGGCGACGAAGTCTGTGACTATGTGGCGGAGCTCGGTGTCGAGATGCAGCCCGCGCCGCCGGACTGGTATGGCGAACCGGGTGACGACGTGCGCAAGCGCTTTTTCGCGGAAGCCGAGGCGATGGACCTCGAGCGCTTCGGCCGGCCCGGCAACTACGAGACGCTCGCCGAACGTCTGTGGCGTCGCTACGCCGACGACGCATTCGAGATGCTGGAGTCGATTCGCAAAGACGAATCGATGGCCGAGCGCGTGATTCCGGAGGCGGATTACCTCCGCTGCGAAATCGAGTACACCGCGCAGCACGAGATGATCGTGACGCTGGAAGATTTCCTGCGACGGCGTTCGAAGATCAGCCTTGTGATTCGTGATGAGCGACTGCGCGCGTCGGAAGGACTGCTTGAAGCCTGCGAGGTGTTCTTCGGTGATCGCGCGGAAGAGGAACGCGCGGCTTACTTCGGGAGTTAGAATAGCGTTCGAACGGAGGTCGAATCGTGTTCGAAGTTCTTGCACACAGTGGTGATCCCGCGCAGCTTTCAGGGCTTCTGCATCCGAACGGCTATCCCGGTTACACCTACGCTCGCATCTTCGAAAGACTTTTCATCCTTTATTCCGTCCCCTTTGCCGTCAGCTTCTGCACAGGTTTGCTGGCCTGTTTTCTGCGCCGACAGAAACCCGGTTTCTCCTTATCACTGCCGTTGATTGCCCTGGTGCCGGGAGCTTTCTGGGTGGTCCTCGCGTACGCGGACCCTTCGCTGAAAGGAACCGGAAACCTGCTTGAGTTGTCGGTTCTGGGTTTCGTGGCCGGGCTGGTCTGCGGTTTCGGCGGGCGCCTGGTACGACCAGCGATCAACGGTATTACGACGGCCTGGGCGCTGACAGTTCTGGCGGCATTGCTGTTTCTCTATGTGCCGGGATGGCCATCGCGCAGTCCATGGGCGGCGGCGTTGTCTTTGTCGTCTCAATTCGGCGCAGTCGCAAACGTCTCGTAAGACAGATTCGTGCCGCCGGCATTGACGAGTCGCTTGAGATTGTCTGCAAGCTTTAGCGACAAATCGTTCGGATGAATGGACAGTCGTACCGGTGAGCGGCGTCCCGCGATGGCAAGATTCAGCCAGTTCCAGCAGCGTACGCTTACCGCGCGAAATGCCGTGTCGGCTTCGAAGCCGATCATTGGTGAGCGCGTGAAGCTTTGCGTGCGTGCGTCCAGTACGCCGGTCAGTGTTTCGTAGAGTCGGAAGGGCGTGTCGATCAGCATGCCGTTCGGGATCGGACCGAGCGCCCAGGCGGGCGGGACGTAGAGGTCTGACACCTCGAGATTGTTATCTTCGAAGAACGCGTGGCAGCGGCGAATCATGTCGACGATACCGTGCGCGTCCAACGACAGGTGCTCGGCAACGTCGCGCGACACGAGCAGGCTGTGCAGGCGGTGGTAGGGCGTACGGATTGCATCCGCGCGGTGTTTCCAGCCGTGGCCGGCAAGTATCGCGCCGGACTGTTGCAGGCATCGCAGGCGCTCGATTTGATCCTGCGACCAGTCGAGCCCCGGCACGACGAGCAGCGTTGGGCCGTGCAGGCCGTTGTCGCCGAGAAAGCCGACGAGTTCTTCACAGCGCGCCAGCGTTTCCGGCATCACGTCGTGGATCGAGATGACCCATTGCCTTTGCTGTTCAGTCATCGTCCGACGAGACGCGCTCCGCGTCGATGATGCCCAGCCAGTGGCGGACACTCTTGTCGTTGAGCTCGCGCGCCGCATCGGCCGCGCCCAGAGCGATGCGGCGGCGTTCGTCGGCGGGAAGTTCGGCAATACGACGTAGTGCATCGGCGACAGATTCGCCGTCTTCAACAACAAACAACCACGGTCGCAGGTCCGGCCATTCCACGATGCCGCAAGTCGGTGTCACAAGCACCAGCCGCGCGCGGGCCATTGCCTCGAGCGCGACCGTGCCGAAAGACTCGACGACCGACGGCAGCACAAGAAGATCGGCGTCGTCCATCGCGGCCATGAGCTGCTCGCGGTTGACCCAGCCGAGCATGTGCAGGTTGGCAAGTTCCCGCTCGACGCTCTTGAACTCATCCAGGTGCGGCCCGTCGCCAGCGATCGTGAATGTCATCGACGGGATTTCGCGCGCGGCATCGATAACCCAGTTAATGCGCTTCTCGGGCGCAAGCCGGCCCGCGAAGATGACGCGCTTGAATTCCTCACGCGGCGGCGAGACCGGCTTCGAGAGGGCATCGTCTGGCAGCAGCGTGCCCATGATTTCCGCGCGCTTTGCGCCAAGACGCTTCGCGAGATCGACCATCGCCTCGGAGTTGCCGAGCGCAAGGTCCGCGCTCTTGAACATGATCCAGTCCGCGAGATTGAAATAGAGGCGGCTGAAAGTTCTCAAGAAAATGTTGTCGTACTGGTCCGTTACGCCGGAGAAATGTGTGTGAAAGCCAACGATCAACGGCACTTTTAGCCGCCGCGCAAACCAGCATGCCAGCAGACCGTAGGGACCCGGCGTGGCCGCAATGATGCACTGCGGTCGCACCTCTTGCATGACGGTGCGATAGCGTCGGTAGGACGGGAACCAGATCTTCTGCGTCGGATCGCCCGGCAGCGGAAGGCGCGGGCCCTTGCCTGCCCGATCCGGACAGACGAAGCCGACCGCTTCGCAGCGATCCTCAAGCTGGTGGACGAGATCCTGGTAGTACGCGCCGACACCGTTTCGTTCCGGGATGGAGTCGGACACGATGACAACGCGACCCGCAGACCCGGATGGTCCCGAGCCGGCCGTCTTCAAGAACTCATTGATTGAGCCTGGATCCTCAGGGCGCATGCGGCTGATCAGACTTTTGACGCGTCAAATCGCGATCTTATCAGGTCGTCTGACAGGCCGAAGTCTTCGGCGGCGTAGTCGTGCGACGACCTGTGCAGGCGGGATTCTTCTTCCGCGTCTTCGAGCCGGCGTCGCAGTCTGTCGGACAGCGGGATCCCGAGATGTGCGTAGGCGTTTTCGACGGATGTCTTGAGCGTCGTGCGAAGCTCGTCGTTTGCAATGCGCACGACGCGCTCCGGGTGCGTGGCCTCGGTCTCCGCCACGTGCTGGTAATAGAAAACCATCTGGTCGACGAGCGCGTCGCGCAGTTCGAGCGGGATCGTGTCGAAGCCGAACCAGGACAATGACGGGCTTAACGAACTCAGCTGCGAGGAGACGGCTGCGACCGGCTCGCGCCAGGTCGTGAGGATGTTTGCGTCCTGGAATTCTTCCAATAGCGATTCCGTCATTCCGCCGAACGACGCGTTCTTCGACAGGAAACGTTTGTCCGGACCGTGCACGTAGAGGTGCTTCTGGATGCAGCGGCGGTACCAGCGCATGACGTGGCGCCGGTCGCTTTCCGGAATTGCACGATCGAAGCGCGAGAGTTTGAACAGCCAGCGCGCGGTCGGATAGGGCGCGACGAGCAGGAAGCAGCCTGCGAAGGGCAGGAAGGTCAGGAAGTCTTCCTCCGGTTCGCCCAGCGACAGCGGATGCACGTCGTCAAGATCGGATGCGAACGACTTCGCAAGCCAGCCGGAGAGCCGCGCGACAGGTCGGCCGATCGCCCGGTCGAGTGTTGCCAGTCCGCGGCAGAGCTTGTTGCCGGTCACGGTGAAGCCGAAGAGGCATTCCCACAGCGTCAGCGTCGTAACATCCTTATCGTCTGCGAGCACTTTGTGCAGGAACGTCGTGCCGGTGCGCGGCGGACCGATCACGAAGAGAGGTTGCGTGACGTCGACTTTCCGATAACCGGCGAACAGCAGCTCGTCGATGCACCAGAACACCCAGTGCAATAGCTGCAGCAGAACGATCAACGGCCAGGCGAGCAACGCGAGCAGCGCGCCAAGAAACCGCCGGCGCCTGTCGAACAAGCCCGCGACGGCGAGCAAAAACAGGTGCGCGTAACGACCGACGCCGAGGATGAACAGGCTGAGCATGGTGTGCGGCGTCCTTGTTGCAGCTCCGGCTATGATTGACCATTCGCCCGACGGCATCAATCCGCGCCGGCGGCGCTGTCGAGATTCAGGCCTCAATCGGCTAGAGTCAGGCGTCGTTCCGAAGCAGGATCGTGCATTGGGCAAGCCAGATAACACGGGTTTTCTTCGCGTCGTCAGGGCCGCGCGCTACTCGGCTCAGGGCCTGAAACACGCGTGGCTGCACGAATCGGCTTTTCGCCAGGAACTCACCCTGACTGTAATCATGTTCCCGCTTGCACTGTGGATCGGCAGCACCGCGCTGGAGCGTGTCGCGTTGATCTCGGTGTGCCTGTTGGTCCTCGCAATTGAACTCGTCAATTCCGCAATTGAGGCCGCGATCGACCGGCACGGTGAGGAACATCATGAGCTTTCCGGACGTGCGAAGGATATGGGCTCGGCTGCCGTTTCAATCGCACTTCTGATTGCAGGCCTCACCTGGGGGACGATCACATGGCAGCGATTTTTCTAGCTGGGCCGCGAGCGCCCGCTGCGACTCAAACGTAAGTCAGGCTCAAAGTCGCCAGCGCGCCGCCGAGCAGTCCGCCGACGAGCACGTCACTGGGATAGTGAAGTCCGAGAATAACGCGCGACATCGCAACGAGCAGCGCAAACACGATGAGGACAGGCAGGAGCAGAGGCTCGATGCTGCCGAACATGATCGTGAAGTTGACTGCGTGCAGGGTGTGGCCGGAGGGGAAGCTGTAGCGATCCAGCGGCGCGGTTCCGCAGACGATCTCACCGTTCAGGATGTAGGGGCGCTCGCGGACGAGTCGCTTCTTCAAAAACTTGTAGAGGAAAACGCCGGCCAGCGCCGTCAGGCCGCCCTGTAGCAAAGCAGGTATTGCTGCTGTGCCATGCGCTGCCAATATGACGGCGGCAATGATTGCCCAGAAGCCGCCGTCGCCCAGACGGCTGATAATGGAAAAGAAGCGCCGCAACCGCGTGTGCCGACTCAGGCGGTTCACGCGCAGGCACAGGCCGACCTCCACGTCATTCATGTAAGTGACGACGCTCGACATTCCCAGGCTCCGACTGTCATACGATTGGCGCATTGTCGAATTACTCCGCGTCATTCTCATGACGAATTCTTGACGGTTCGGTGACACCTTGGCACTCGGTTAACGACTTGGTCATCTTTCCGTCACACTGTGTGACACCGTAGCATGACGCTTGCTCCATGCGAATGACTTACTGTGCTGTCAGTGCCCGCAAAAGTTCGTCATACAAGCGTCAGGAAATGTCTGTAAATTAATGATTTGTATAAGAAAAAAGCCCGCCCCGTGGCAGTTACGCGATTCGTCCCGGTTCGGTTGCGTTCAGGCGTCCGGATTACATTCTTCACGAAAATGCGTAGGCTATTGCCGCCGCCACAATAGCCTCTCAAGCATCCACGGCGGTGAGCCAGTCCATCTCCTGATTTTTCTGCCTTACGGGATCTGCCATGCGTTTTTTCGCTTTCTTCTTGTTTCTTCCAACACTCGCCGTCGCCGACGTCAACGTCCGCGATGCCGATGCGGTGATGTTCCCCGACAACGTCAGCTATCGCGCGGACATTCCGACGCCTGCGGAATTCTTAGGCTTCGAACTCGGTGCAGAACCCGTTCGGCACCACCAGCTTGTCGACTACCTGACGCTCGTGGCCGGGATGAGCGATCGCCTGACTGTTGAGACCATCGGCTATTCCCACGAGCGTCGGCCGATTCTCTTCCTGACCGCGACGAGCGACCGGAACCGCTCGCGAATGGATGCCATCCGCGAGAACCACTTGAAAATCAGTAACGGCGACGCATCGGCCGAGATCACCGACGACACGCCGATCGTGACCTGGCTGAACTACGGCGTGCACGGCGCCGAGTCCAGCGGGATGGACTCCGTGGTGCCGTTCATCTACTACCTCGCCGCGGCCGAGAGCGAGGAACTCGACAACATCCTCGACGCGAGCGTCGTACTGATCACCGCGATCTTCAATCCGGACGGGCACGCAAAGCGCATCGCATGGTTTGATGCCTACGGCGGCGTGCGCCGCATCGCGGATCCCGCGCACATCGAGCACCAGTTCAGCTGGGCATTCGCCCGCACGAATCACTACTGGTTTGACCTAAACCGGCAGTGGCTGCTGCTGACGCAACCGGAAGCGCAGGCCTGGATGCGGAAGTGGCACGAGTGGCGCCCGAACCTCACGGTCGACTACCACGAGATGGGATCGAGCCAGACTTACTACTTCCACCCCGGTGTCAAAACGCGCACGAATCCGCTCGCCCTGGATCGCGCCGAGGAACTGATGGACATGACGGCCGAGTTTTCCCGCGACGTGCTCGACGCTGACGGGCGGCTGTACTACCACGGCGAGCGTTTCGACAATTACTACGTCGGCAAGGGCTCGACGTTCCCGCTCGTCAACGGCGGCGTCGGCATTCTCTACGAAGCTGCGGCAGCACTCGGCCGCGAGATCGACACACCGAACGGTCTTCGCACTTTCCGCGAAAACATCCGCAAGCAGTTCCGCACGAGCATCGCGAGCATCCGCGCCGGCGCGGCGCTGCGTGAGGAGTACCTCGGCTATCAGCGCGAGTTCTATCGGCGCGCGTTTGCCGACGCCGACCAGATGTCGACGAAGGCCTGGGTGTTCACGGCTGGCGACGACGTCGAGCGGCTCCGCGCGTTCGCGGACAAGCTGGCTGCGCACCGGATCGATGTCGAGCAGCTGACGTCCGCCGCGACCATCAACGGCAAGCGTTTTCCGGCGGAGCTGTCACTTGTCGTGCGCAGCAGGCAGTCGCAGCACAGGCTGATCCGGAGCATTTTTGAAACGACAGATGAATTCGAAGATGCGACGTTCTACGACGTGTCGACCTGGACGATCCCGCTGGCTTTCGACCTGGACTACAGCGCGGTCGACGCGCGCGGACTGC
>CAWUHY010000091.1:0-10466 GCA_963922215.1 uncultured Gammaproteobacteria bacterium
ATTAACAGCGACGGCCGTTCGCGCGCTTTCATCAACGGCGCGCCCGTGACGCTGACCCAGCTCAAGGAGTTCGGCGAGCTCGTCCTCGACATCCACGGCCAGCACTTTCACCAGTCGCTCGGACGGCGTTCAGTCCAGCGCGATTTGCTGGACCATTTCGGCGGCCTGAACGAGACGCGTCGGAAGGCCGAGGCGGCGTTTGCCGAGTGGCGCGAGCTGACCGATCGGCTGAACGACCTCGAGGGTCGCGAAGCGGACCGCGCTTCGCGGGTTGACCTGCTCCGGTTCCAGCTCGAGGAGCTTTCGACGCTTGCGTTCAACGAGGGTGAAGTTGAAGAGCTCGAGACCGAGCGCAAGCGCCTGAACAACAGCACTCGCCTTGCGGAAGGAATCCAGCAGTCGATGGATCTGCTCGGGGACGCCGATGGCAACGCCATGCAACTGGTGTCGCGCTGCGTCCGCGAGCTCGAGGGCCTGGCCGAATTCGATCCCTCGTTGAATGACACCATCGAGCTCTTGAATTCTGCCGACATCCAGCTGAGCGAGGCTTTTGACAATCTGACCCGCTCCGCCAGCAATCTGGATGCCGATCCCGGCCGTCTCGCGACCGTCGATGAACGACTGGACGCCGCCTACTCCGTAGCCCGGAAGCACCGGATCGAGGCAACAGCGATTCCGCAACACCAGGAAGCCCTGACCGCGGAACTCGACTCGCTCGAGAACGCGGAGACGGAAGGCCGCGAATTGAAAGCGCAGCAGGAGAAAGCGCGTGAAAGTTATGACGCGCTCGCGGCGGCGCTCAGCAAGGGTCGGAAAAAAGCAGCGAAAACTTTCTCAACCGCGGTCACCGAAGCAATGTCCGGACTCGGCATGCCCGGTGGCAAGTTCGAGGCGACCGTCGACGCAGGCGGCGAACCTCGTCCGCACGGTATCGACACGATCGAGTACCTGATCAGCGCGAATCCCGGCCAGTCGCCGATGCCGCTGTCGAAAGTCGCGTCCGGCGGTGAGCTTGCCCGGATGGGACTCGCGATCCAGGTCATCGCCAGCGACGGCAGCGACATCGAGACGATGATTTTTGACGAAGTGGATTCGGGTGTCGGTGGCGGCGTCGCGGAGATGGTCGGGTTGCGACTCGCGGAGCTGGGTGAGGCACGCCAGGTTTTGAGCGTGACCCATCTGCCGCAGGTGGCAAGTCTTGCGCATCAACACTTGAGAGTCAGTAAGGTTTCCGACGGAAAGGCCACGAAGACCAACATTGCCGCGTTGAACGAAAAAGAGAGAATCGAAGAACTCGCGCGGATGCTCGGCGGCGTGGAAATCACGAAGAAGACGCTGGCGCACGCGGCCGAGTTACTGAAAGACGCGTCGCGAAAGCGCGCCTGACAGACTTTCAGGCCGAACGACTTATTCCGCGTCGCCGCCCGCGCCCTTCGGCTGCACGTAGAGCACAAGATTGTGGTCGAGCAGCTCGTAGCCGTGCTTGTCCGCGATCTCGTGCTGGATGCGCTCGATCTCTTCGCTGAAGAACTCAATCACTTCGCCGCTGTCAACACAGACCATGTGGTCGTGATGCTCGCCGTCGTCCAGTTCGAAAACCGAGTGACCGCCTTCGAAATTGTGGCGGGTCACGAGACCGGCCGATTCGAACTGTGTCAGCACCCGGTACACGGTCGCGAGGCCGATTTCCTCGCCGGATTCCAGGAGGTCCTTGTAAATATCCTCGGCGCTCTTGTGACGCTGCTCGTCACTTTCGAGAATCTCGAGAATTTTCAGCCGCGGAAGCGTGATTTTCAGTCCCGCTTTGCGGAGTTCCTGGCGTTGCTGCATGGTCGGTTTGTCCGTCGCCGCAAAAGACACGGCTATTTTGTTGGCAAGTGAGCGGTTATGATGCGCGCCTATTATGACACAGGGCTGCCGATGACGGCTCCCGCGTGACCAAAGGATTTTGAAAGCTCCATGCTCGTAAAACGAATTTCGAAACTGCTCGTCACCTCGACCGCACTGCTCCTGCTGGTAGCGACGTCAGGCTGCGTGTTTCGCGCGAATATCGCGCAGGGCAACATCGTTGAACAGGATGACCTCGATCAGCTTGAGGTCGGCATGACGACCAACCAGGTGCGGTTTTTGCTCGGCACCCCGATGATCGATGACCCGTTCAATGCGGATCGCTGGGACTATGCCTACTACGTCAAGGTTGGCCGACAGGGAACGCTCGGCAAGCGCTGGGTGGCGATCCTGTTCGAAGACGGCCGCGTGAGCGAAATCCGCAAAGACCTCGAGCTCGAAGAAGACCTCTAGCAGCCTGCTAGTCGTCGTCGCGAATACCGTCGCGCATCGTTCGGCCCAGCCGTGCGAGCTGGCGTCGCGCTTCCCGCGGATCGATTTTCAGCTCCCGGTATACCTCGACGCGATCTCCCGACTTCAGGGGACGGGTCGGCTCGCAAAGCTCGCCCCAGACGCCGACCTTCGATTCCCCGGGGTCGATTTCGGGGAAGTAACGAAAAATCTTCGCCGCCGCGATCGCGTCAGCAACCGTCGCGCCTTCCGGAAGTTTGAGCTCGACCAGGCGCTGCCGTTCCGGCAGGCCGGCGACAACCTCGACGGTTATCGTCTCCACCTCGTCAGTCGCCGTAGACGGCATCGGCTCGCTCGATGAACGCATTCACGAGCTTGTTGCAGATTTCCTCGAAGAAGGGACCAAGCAGCTTGTCCGTCAGCCGGTTCTTGAACTCGAACTCAATGTCGAGGCTGACGCGTGAGCCGCCGTCGAGTTCGTCGAATATCCAGCGTCCCTCCATCGTCTTGAACGGTCCGTCAACGAGCTCAAGCTTGATGGACTCACCCGGCACGTTGACGTTGTGCGTTCTGAACGAGTGTCGGATCGCGCCCTTCTTCAACTCCAGCGTCGCCTCGAGTTCGTTGCCATCCCGCCAGTGCAGGGTCGCATCCGAACACCACGGCAAGAAGTCGGGATAGCTCTCGCAGTCATCGACGAGCGCAAACATCTGCTCCGCGCTGTAGGCAACGTGCGCGCTGCGGCTAATTTTGCGCATCGCGACCGATCAGTTGCTGCAAACAGCCTGCGGGAACCAGGCGAAGTCGCAAAACGTCGCGTCAAGGAACAGCCAGGCCACGCCGATCGGCGCAACGTAGCGCGCGAGAAAACGCCACGCGCTGTACACGTTGCCCGCACCGCCCAGTTCGTCTGCTGTCGAATTACGACACATGATCCAGCCAGCGAATATTGCGATCAGCATGCCACCGAGCGGCAACATGATGTTGCTCGTCAGGTGGTCGATGTTGTCAAAGATCGTTCCGTCCGTCGGTCGTCCGAACCATGCAAACGTCACGTTGCCGAGTTCGTTGAACGAGAAGACCGTCAGGAAGCCGATGACCCAGATCAGGACACCCATGATCACGGCCGCCTGCGCACGCGTTCGATTGAAGCGCTCAACGAGGTAGGCAACGGCAGGCTCCATCAGACCGATCGCCGACGTCCAGGCTGCGAACGCGAGCAGGATAAAGAAGATCGTTGAGAAAAACGCGCCCGCGGGCATCTGGCCAAGAGCCAGCGGCAGCGTCTGGAAGACGAGACCCGGACCTTCACCTGGTGACAGTCCATTCGCGAAAACGAGCGGGAAGATAATGAGGCCGGACAGAATGGCGATCATCGTGTCGCCGATGACGACGGCAGTCGATGCGCCGACGATGGACGTCTCTTCAGGCAGATAGGCGCCGTACGCCATGATTGCGCCCATGCCGATCGACAGCGTAAAGAATGCCTGTCCCATCGCTGCAAGGACGACGTCAGACGTCACCTTGCTGAAGTCAGGAGTAAACAGGAACGCAACGCCCTGCGCGAAACTGCCGGACGTCACGGAGTAGCCGAACAGAACGACCAGAATCAGCAGCAACGCGGGCACCATGAACCGCACCGCCTGCTCCAGTCCACGCTCGACGCCGCGTGCGACGACAAACACTGTCAGCGCCATAAACAAGGTGTGCCAACCTGCGAGCTGTTTCCAGTCCCCGACCAGTGCCCCGAAGACCGAGCTGACAGCCTCAGGCGTTGTATCGGTAAAACTCCCCGTGATGCTCTTCGGGATGTAGGCGAGCGTCCATCCGGCGATCACGCTGTAAAAAGACAGAATCAGGATGCCCGCGAGCACACCGACAAGACCGATGATGCCCCACTTGCGCGTGCTGCCCTCTTCCTCGCCGAGCAGCTGCATCGTCGCAACCGGGTTTCGCCGACCGCGCCGGCCGATCAGAATTTCCGACATCAGGACCGGCATGCCGACGAACAGAACGCAGGCGAGATAAACCAGCACGAACGCCCCGCCCCCGTTTTCGCCTGCGACGTAGGGAAACTTCCAGACATTCCCGAGCCCGACCGCGGAGCCGGTAACGGCAAGGATGAATGCGAGTCGGCCCGACCACTGGCCATGAAGAGATGTGCGCTTGGCGCCGGTGTCAGCTTGTTGGCTTAGCATTGTTTTTATTCGCAGGCTGATAATGGAAGGCAAGATTCTTATATAAACGGCCGCACGCCACAACTCGAAGCGCCGATCGGCTCATTCCCGCGCATTATCTAAGAAAGCCTTTATAATCGCCCGCCCGTCGCAATCTCCCAGCCCATGGCCAAGAAGCCCGCGAAAAAAGACAACGTCATCGCCGTTAACCGCAAGGCGCGGCACGACTACTTTATCGAAGAGTCTTTCGAGGCCGGCCTGAGCCTGGAAGGCTGGGAAGTAAAGAGTCTGCGGGCTGGCAAGGGCCAGATCACCGAGACTTATGTTCACCTGAAAAACGGCGAGGCCTTCCTCATTGGCGCGCATTTTACGCCGCTGATCAGCGCGTCGAGTCACATCAAGCCCGATGCGACGCGTACCCGCAAACTGCTGCTGCACCGCCGCGAATTGGATCGGCTGGTTGGCGCTGTCGAACGCAAGGGCTACACGCTCGTGGCGCTCGACCTGCATTGGTCGAAAGGCAATGTGAAGCTCAATCTGGGCCTGGCAAAGGGCAAGAAGCAGCACGACAAACGCGCCGACAAGAAAGAGAAAGACTGGAACCGCCAGAAGGCGCGAATTCTCAAAAACGCCTGATCGGCCGGGCCGACGCGGCGGTCATTTTGCGACTCTGCCCATTGATTGTCCGCCCAAAACCCATAGACTGTCGGTTACCGGGGGTGACATGGCTTCGACGTGGGTCGCGAAACTTCGGGTGCATGCCGAGGGACAGAGTACCTCGTAAATCCAACTGTAAAACTTATAGTTGCCAACGAAGACAACTACGCATTAGCCGCCTAAAAACCGGTTTTTAATGCCCTCCAACCATCGGTGCCTGTGCTGGTGGAACCTGGGGGTCGCTTACACAGGATCGCAGTTTGCGGCGTGTTCAGGGTCGCGGCTGTTAAATCCTAACTGGACCCGCCTCAGGTCTTCCCTGCCCGTCGGGTAGCCTGCGGTTAAATTAAAGACGGAATAAGCATGTAGACCTCGAAGCAGAGGACTTGCGGACGCGAGTTCGATTCTCGCCACCTCCACCAACAAATAAGGGTCGCCTTTCGGCGGCCCTTTTTTGTTGGCGTGGCGAGAAGCGAACGCGCGTAGCGAGTTCATCCGAGGCCGCAGCGCGGCCGACAGACGCCCCGAGCACAGCGAGGGCGCCCCGAAGGGGTGAGGCCTGTAAGGCCGAATCCATTCTCGCCACCTCCACCAACGCAAAGGCGTAGCTGACTAACTGTCGGCTACGCTTTTTTTATCGCTGCCGCATCGAACCGCGTAGCGACAAATCGGCATCAGCCGATTTGGACGCCCACGCAATGCGTGGGCGCCCGAAGGGCGAGCGGCAGAATGCCGCGAGTCAATTCGATTCCCCAACTACCAGACTAGCTCCAGCGAAGCTCCACTAACATAAGCGAGGAGCTGACTAACTGTCGGCTACGCCTTTTTTTGATCGCTGCCGCATCGAACCGCGTAGCGACAAATCGGCTCTAGCCGATTTGGACGCGCGAAGCGCGCCCGAAGGGCGAGCGGCAGAATGCCGCGAGTCAATTCGATTCCCCAACGACCAGACTTGCTCTAGCGAAGCTGCATCAATAGCAAGAGAGCAAGCAACCAACACTCACTCACCAACACCCGACTCCCTGCGCGCCAGCAAAACAAAGTGCCCGTCCCAGCCAGAGTTCTCGACGTTTTTGACTTTCTGCACGTGAATCACGACATCGCAACCACGTCTCGCAGCAATTCCCTTGAGCGCAACGAAGTGAACTGAGCGATGCAAATCCAGATCGAGCATTTGAATCGAACCGACCGACGCCTGAGCGCGTTCGATGGCGGCCTCGACACCACCGCTATCAAACTCGTCTCGCGCGTCAATGATCCGAACGGAGTTGCGAGAAACTTCGGGTCCGCAGGCCGTCAGGGATCCTGTCGGATTCTTGTCAACGGCTGCGCAGGCCTGGACCATGCAGCACAGTGCAACGACAAACCAAAACCGGCTGGAAAGCACGCGCCACTCCTTCAATCGATCACACACGACAAAATTACCACGTATCGCATAACGTCTTTAGCGACGAACGCAAGCAGACATCGGCATGGCTCATTGTTGCGAATCTCCGCCAGCGCAAACACGAAGCCGGCTTCACGACAATCCGGCCTTTCTGAATGTGGCCGCATCCGAATTGAGCTTCGCGTCGAATACATCAGTAGCCAAATTCGAATCGATCAAGTCGCCACTGGCCACTCCGTTTCACGGTTGCCACTGAAGTTGTGTAAAAGTCACCAGAGACTCATTCGGCGCGAGCAAGACACACTAACTGGAGCCCCATGTTCGAACTCATCAAACGTCACCGCATACTCACCTGGTTTTGCCTCTTCTGCGTCGTGCTGGTCTTTATCGGCTGGGCCGTCCGGCCGGACATCGCACCGCAGCCACGTCAGCAACCGGAGGCTGCACCGGTTTTACAGGAACCTGCCTCTGGCACCCAACAAACCACCACGCAAATATCGTCTCCAGACCCCATCGCTGACGAATGCGAGATTCCGGCGCAAGAATCTGCCGCCGCAAGTGACGGCGAACTCAGTAAAGAATCCATCGGCAGGATTGCCGACTTTGCCGAAGTCAACTACGCACAGTCGAACAACCCCGACGAGCTGGTGTTCTACGCCCTGCTCGCCGAACAGGATGGACAGGCGCTGTCACGTTTTGTCGATGTCATCGACAGCGGTTCGATGTCGCCCTACCTCGTCTGGAAAGCGGTGAATCGCTGCCTGTCGAGAAACGGTAGCGGATTCGCCTGCCCTCGCGAGCGTTGGATTGAGCTGCAAAAGGAGATCGACGGTGACAATTCGGAAGTCTGGATGCGCATCGCCGGACTGCGGTTTTCGCAGGGCGATGAGGCGGCAGGAATTGCTGCGCTCGAGCGCGCCGCCAATGCAACTCGCACTGACGATTACTTTGCGCGGGATTTGGGCGTCATCGTGAACGGCGCCGAGGCAAGCGGTGAGGTCAACCGCTACGGCGCGGCGCGACTTGCGTTTGGACTCGCGGCGGGTGTCCTGCCCGCCTACGAGTATCACAGCTACGCCTGCCTCGATCCCGCCATTTCAGACGCCTACCGCGTGCGGCTCTGCGAGCAATACGCAAGCAACATCCGGAACCGAGCGACGTCGGATATCGTTTCCGAGACCGCGAAGTCCATCGACCTGTTTGCACTGAAGACCCGTGGCGAAGTGCAGCAGGTTGAAGAGCGCGAAACGGCCAGGCAGCAGGCCCTACAAGCTCGTGTTAACGATGTGTCGAACGAGCGCGCGCGAAAACAATTCGAACGACTGAATCCCGACCTGCTCTACGCCTACCTGTCCGATTTTGGTCTGTATGGCGAACAGGAAGCGCAAGCGCGACGCTTGCGACGCCTGTCCGAAGCCGGATTCGAGGCGTTTCGCGAGCGTTGCAGCGAGCAGTTAGCAAGTTTGTAACGTCTGTTGCGGGCCTTTCTCAAAGCCCGTTTTAAGTCTTAAAGCGTGCCCTTCTTCAAACTGCTGTCAACCGACTCGCGAGTCCGGCGTTGTTGTGAGTAACACAGCTTTCACACGCAGAGGGACTCGCCATGAAACCCAAGTTTCGTTTGTTCTATCTATTCTTGCTGCCATTCGTCCTCGCCGCCTGTGGCGGCGGTGGTTCGTCGAGCAGCCCCGCAACGCCGGTCGCAGCGACCTGCGACCCCGCCAACCCGGCAACACACGACGAATGCGGCACGCTGTTCGTCGGGCTGACCGATGCGGACGGCGATTTTCTGAATTACACCGTTGACGTTGTCTCGCTGTCTCTCGAGACCGCGAATGGTCGTATCATCGAAACGCTGCCGCGAAACACGCGCATCAACTTTGCAGAATACGTCGACGTCACGGAGCTCTTCACGGCGCTGACGATCCCGCCCGCCACTTATGTTGCCGGCACAATCACGCTGGACTTCACATCGGCGGAAGTGTTCGTCGAGGAAAGTGGCGAAGCGAAAGCAGCGACAGTCGTCGACGCCGACGGCAATGCGCTGACCCAGGCTTCAGTGTCCGTTCAGTTGTCCAATCGCGACCGGCTGGTCGTAACGCGCGGTCGTCCGGCGTTCCTGCAACTGGATTTCGATCTTGAGGCCTCGCACCGCGTGGATCTCAGCACGGACCCGGCGCTCGCCTATGCGGATCCGGTCGTGCTTGCCGAGGTGACGCCGGTTGACGAGAAGACCATCCGCGTTCGCGGACCGGTGACGGAGGTCGCGCTCGACGCAATGACCTACACCGTCGCTATTCGCCCCTTCCGCGACCGTGCAGGCGACTTCGGTCGGGTCACGGTGCATACGACCAACGACACCGAGTTCGAGGTGAACGACGAGGCATTCGTCGGCGCCGAAGGTCTCAGAGCGCTGGAAGCTGCCGGCCAAGGGACGCCTAGTGTCGCAGTCGGAGTCTTCAACGTCAGCGAACGTGAGTTCACGGCGAATCTCGTGCTCGCTGGCAGCAGTGTGCCCGGCATCGATCGCGATGCGGTCGTTGGGAACATCATTGCGCGCAACGGCAACTTCCTGACGATTCGGGGCGCAACGATTATTCCGTCGGACCGCCGCGCACACTTCCACGATAATGTCGTCGTCGAAGTCAGTGACCAGACCCGCGTTTTCAAGGACGGTGATCGCGACGCTAACGTGACGATCGCCGATCTTTCAGTCGGCCAGCGTGTGACGGTCCGCGGCAACCAGCCTGTCGCTACAACAGACGCCAGCGCGCCGGACGTACTGTTCGATGCAACAGAGGGCGTCGTTCGCATGCACCTCACGCGCCTATCGGGAATTGTCAACACGGTGATGCCGGGTGAAACGACGATTGACCTCCAGTCTATCGATCGGCGCCGCGTCTCCATCTTTGATTTCACCGGCACCGGCAGCTCGCCTGAAACCGACGCAGATCCGGCCGACTACCAGGTCGCGACGGGGCCGCTGCTGCTCGCCAACTTTGCGGAAGGCAAGCCGGTCGTTGCGAAGGGATTCCCGACCGCCTTCGGCATGGCGCCGCCGGACTTCACCGGTCGCACGCTGATCGATTTCAGCGACGTCCGCAGCAAACTCGGAATCGGCTGGGGTGCTGAAGGCACAACCGTTCCATTCTTAAGCATGGGTGACAGCGGACTGGTGCTGGATAACCAGAATCCGGCAATCGACGTCCGCAAATACATCAAGCAGGGACCGGTGTTGATCGACATCACCGAACTGCCCTCCTCGACGACGATTGTGCCGCGCAGCGCGGGCCGGACGCTGTTCTCGATCAAGACCGGCGACAGCATCCGCCTGTACACGGACTTCGCTGACTTCCTCACCGATCTGACAGCGAGCCTCGACGGAGCGACGGCGGCCCGTGCCATGCACGCAGTCGGCCAGTACGACAGCGCGACGAATACATTCAGCGCTGCGAAGATCGGGATCATCCTGCTGCAGTAGGCTCGATCGCTCGATAGAACTGCCGGGATTGTTCCGGCAACATTAAAAGTTCGCGGGCGCCTCCTGACCGAGGCGCCCGCGGCTTTTCTAGCTTTCAAAGACTAGTATATCGGGGCGGAGCCGCGCTACGCCGGAACGGCCGTTTGCAGCGCTGGCGCAGTCGCCTGAACAAACCCGCCCGAGCTATCGCCGGCATTGAACCACTGCAGATCTCTCGCCGCTGCCACTGAACGACCGATGTAAATCAGCGCAGGCGCTGCAATCGATTCTGCGACGGCGTCCGATTCCATGCGCCCCACAGTCGAAAAGATCACGCGCTGATCGCGCGTCGTGCCGTTCTCGACAATCGCGACGGGCAGGTCTTTCGGAGCAGAACCATTGAGCAACTGGGTTCTGATGTCTTTGATCGAACCGATACCCATGTACACCGCGAGCGTGTGTCCGCCGCGCAACAGCGCCGGCCAGTCCG
>CAWUHY010000092.1:0-10443 GCA_963922215.1 uncultured Gammaproteobacteria bacterium
CCTAAACAAAGGGCAGTTTTTTGGTGAGATGGGGCTGTTTTACGAGCAGCCGACCCGCAGCGCCTGGGTCCGCACGAGAACGGAGTGCGAAATCGCCGAGATGACCTACCCGCGCTTCCGCCAGATCGCGAGCGAAAGCCCGGGACTGGTTTTTGAACTCGCCACCCAGCTTGCCACCCGCCTCGATCGTACGAATCGGAAGCTCGGCGACCTCGCGTTCGTCGACGTAACCGGCCGTGTCGCCCACGCCATCATGGACCTCTGCAACGAACCGGATGCCATGACGCACCCGGACGGCATGCAGATCAAGGTCAGCCGCCAGGAGCTGTCACGACTCGTTGGCTGTTCCCGGGAGATGGCCGGACGCGTTCTGAAAGTGCTCGAGGAGCAAGGCCTGGTCTCCGCGAGCGGCAAGACAATTGTCGTATACGGGGCACGGCCGAACCGGAACTTGTAGCGCGGTCGGATCTTTCGCACTACTCCTAAGGGGAGATTGCATGAGCTACGTTGACGGTTACGTGATTGCAGTTCCCACTGCGAACAAACAAGCCCTGATCGATCACGCGAAGCACGTCGATTCGATCTTCCTCGAAATGGGCGCAACTCGCGTGGTCGAGTGCTGGGGTGACGATGTGCCCGAAGGCAAAGTCACCGACTTTCACAAGGCGGTTCAGGCGACGGATGACGAATCTATCGTTTTCTCGTGGATCGAGTGGCCCGACAAGGCCACGCGCGATGCGGCGATGGAGAAAATGATGTCGGAAGACTTCAAGGACGAGCGCATGGATCCCGAAAAGAATCCTATGCCGTTCGACGGGACGCGTCTGATCTACGGCGGATTCGAGCCCATCTTCGAATTGAAATAGCGCCAAGGCTTACTTAGCCGCCCACCCCTTCAGGCCTCGTCCATCATTGCGAGCATGCGGTCGTGGCGTTCCGTCAGTACGTCCGACGGCGCCGAACTCATTACCGTCACGACAACTGCAGCGACCGTTGCGAAGATAAAGCCGGGCACAATCTCGTAGATGTGCTGTGGCAGCGTTTGACCGGCAATCTCGATCGGCAGGTAGATCCAGGCCAACACCGTCACGGCTCCCGTGATCATGCCGGCGAGCGCGCCTGCGCGATTGAAGCGCCGCCAGAAGAGTCCCAGCAAAATAATCGGGCCGAAGGCTGCACCGAATCCTGCCCACGCGTTGCTGACCAGCGAGAGAATCGTGCTCGAACGATCGAAGGCAAGCAGGATCGCAACGATGGCGACAGCAAGCACAGACAACCGGCCAATCAGAACCAGTTCCTTTTGCGAGGCTTCGCGACGGAAGAAGGTCTTGTAGAAGTCTTCCGTCAACGAGCTCGACGAGACGAGCAACTGCGACGAGATCGTACTCATGATCGCAGCAAGGATTGCTGCAAGCAGGAAGCCGGCGATCAACGGATGAAACAGGATCTGCGACAGAAAGATGAACGCAGTTTCCGGATCGTCCAGGGTCGCCTCGGTCGAGACGACATAGGCAAGCCCGACGATGCCGGTCATAACTGCGCCGACGACCGTCACGATCATCCAGCTCATGCCAATCCAACGCGCAATCTTGATGTCTGCCAGCGTGCGAATGGCCATGAAGCGCACAATGATGTGCGGCTGGCCGAAATAACCGAGACCCCAGGACACGCTCGAGATAAGGCCGAGCGCAGTGACTCCGGTCGTCCAGCTCAGAAAACTCGTGTCGACGCTGTCGACGGCTGACGCGACGGGCGTGGTCCCGCCGAGTGCGGACAGCGCGACAATCGGCACGAGGACGAGCGCAACGAACATGATGCAGCCCTGCACGAAGTCGGTCAGACTGACCGCAAGGAAGCCGCCGAACAGCGTGTAGGCGACGACGACACCCGCTGTCAAAAACAGACCGAGCTCGTAGCTCAGCCCGAACGAGGCTTCGAAGAGCTTGCCGCCGGCAACAACCCCGGATGACGTGTACAGCGTGAAGAAAATGACGATAACGATGGACGAGATGATGCGCAGTGCGTGCGACTTGTCGTTGAAGCGTTTTTCAAAAAAGTCCGGGATCGTGATCGCGTCGTCGGAGATCTCCGTGTAGACACGCAGCCGTGGCGCGACGAGACGGTAGTTGAGATACGCACCGATCACGAGGCCGACCGCAATCCAGCCAGCGCTAAAGCCGGCAACGTAGATCGCGCCGGGCAGGCCCATCAGCATCCAGCCGCTCATATCGGACGCGCCGGCCGACAGCGCGCCAACTGCCGGGTGCAGCTGCCGGCCGCCGAGCATGTAGCCGGAAACGTCGTCGGTCGATTTGCGAAAGGCGTAGTAGCCGATCGCCATCATAAGGACGAAGTAGCCGAGGAGTGAAATAAGCGCGGGATCAATCATTGAGACTGCCTGTTATTCGTTGTGGGTGATTGGCAAAAAGGGGGCGACGTCCTTACAAGACGCGGCGCCATGCCACGGCGCGAGCGACGGACGCTAGTTTTCGCCGATGTTCTGGCGCATCGCCGCGATCGTCGCTGCGTAGTCGTCACTGCCGAAAATTGCTGAGCCTGCGACGAACATATCAGCACCGGCTGCCGCGATCTCGCCGATGTTGTCGACCTTCACCCCGCCGTCGATCTCAAGACGAATATCGAATCCGCTTTCGTCGATCAGCTTGCGGGCCTCGCGCAGCTTGTCGAGCGCCGCCGGAATGAATTTCTGTCCGCCGAAGCCCGGATTGACGGACATGATCAGCACGAGGTCGATCTTGTCCATGACGTAGCGCAGGCAATCCAGCGGCGTCGCCGGATTGAAGACGACGCCAGCCTTGCAGCCGGAGTCGCGGATAAGGCTCAAGGATCGATCAAGGTGCCGCGTCGCTTCGGGATGAATACTGATCCAGGACGCGCCGGCTTCGGCGAAATCCGGGATGATGCGATCCACCGGCTCGATCATCAGGTGCACGTCGATCGGCGCGGTGATGCCGTCCTTGCGCAAGGCATCACAAATCATCGGCCCGATCGTCAAGTTCGGGACGAAGTGGTTGTCCATTACGTCGAAGTGCACGACATCCGCACCGGCGTCGAGCACTGCACGGACTTCGTCACCCAGACGCGCGAAGTTGGCCGAAAGAATCGACGGTGCAATCAATGGCGTCATAGTCTTCTCCTTGGCGCGAGACTGTACCTGAGCTCTGCTGCCGACGGTATACCACTCAGCGAATAGACCGGCGCGCCTTGAGCATTTCGTAAGCGGAACGAATTTCGCGCGTCTTCTGTTCGGCGGCTTTGAGCTCTGACTCGTCCGGGTCCGACGCGCTGAGCTTGTCAGGGTGGTAGCGGCTCATGAGTCGCCGATAGGCATCCTTGATCTCGTCATTGTCCGCGCTCGGTGATACGCCGAGCGTTGCGTAGGCTCCGCGTAAACGGCTGGCGTCGGCCGACCCGGCCGGCGAGCGGCGAAATCCCTGCTGCGCCCGGATCATCGCTTCGATCTGCGCAAGTTCCACGCGGCCAAGACCGACCGATTGGCAGACAGACCAGATCATCGCCCGTTCCTTCGGCCGGACGCGCGACTTCGAGACCGACACTTCGATCAGCAGCCGGACGAACAACTGCCGCAGTTCCTGGCGCGGCGCATACCGGCGCTTGAGCTCCGCTGCACGCGCCTTGAGCGGATAGTCGCGGCGCTTGCCGTCCTCGAACCAGTTGATGGCGCTGCGCACTTGCGCGGGCTTCAGAGACAAGCGATGCATGACGCGCCGCGCCGCCCGAATCTCCTCCTCCGTAACGCGCCCGTCGCTTTTCGCAAGGTGGCCTATCGATTCGAACAGGATGCGAAGGTAACCGGTCGGCAGGCGGGCCAGTCGGTTCATCTCGTCGCTGTCGGTCGAGTAACGCGCCTGGAAACCGCGGTCGAACTGGTGGCCCAGAACAAGGCCGAGCAGTGCGAACCACGGCTTCGTGGTTGCAAGGCCCGCAAGCGTTCCAATCACCTTTCCCCAGTACACCGGCGCATCCGTGACAGTCCAGGCGCTATCCTAGCGGCTGCCGCTCGCTTCCGCCAAAGCGCTTGCCGTTTTCCGGGGCAGCGGCGATCATCCTTGTGTTCCCATGCCGTCCCGCACAGTCCCGACCATGACCGACGCTCTGTTTGAATCACATATCGACGAACTCGAACTCCTGGCCCGCGGGAAGGTGCGCGACATCTATGCGGTGGACAAAGACCATCTGCTGATCGTGACAACGGACCGGCTCTCTGCCTTCGATGTGATCATGCCCGATCCAGTTCCCGGCAAAGGGCGCGTGCTGACGTCGATGTCGCTGTTCTGGTTCGAGATGATGTCCGACCTGATTCCGAACCAGCTCACGGACATTCGCATTGAGGACGTCGTGAAAAATGACACGGCCCGCCGCCAACTCGAAGGCCGGGCACTGGTCGTCAAGCGCCTGAATCCGCTGCCGATCGAAGCGGTCGTCCGCGGCTACCTGATCGGTTCCGGCTGGAAAGACTATCAGGCAAGCGGCGCCGTTTGCGGCATCGCACTGCCAGAGGGGCTTCAGCAGGCCCAGCAACTCCCGGAGGTTTTGTTTACGCCAGCGACGAAAGCAGAAGCCGGCGACCACGACGAGAACATCAGTTTCGAACGCACCGCGGAGTTGATCGGCGACCAGCTCGCGGTACGAGTCAAAGACACCTCAATTGCAATTTACGCGCGAGCCTCCGAGTACGCGCGCGAACGCGGCATCATCATCGCCGACACAAAGTTCGAGTTCGGACTGTCGACAAACGGCGAGCTCTATCTGATCGATGAAGTTTTAACGCCCGACTCCTCGCGCTTCTGGCCGGCCCACTCCTATGCCATTGGATCGAGCCCGCCGAGTTTCGACAAGCAGTTTGTCCGCGACTACCTGGAAACGCTCGACTGGGACAAAACAGCGCCTGGGCCGACGATTCCTGCGGACGTTTTGGACAAGAGTGCGGCGAAATATGCGGAGGCGCTCGCGCGAATAACAGGAGCGTAGAAATGAATTCAGTGATCATTCCCACACTGCGCTATCGCGATGCCCGATCGGCGATCGACTGGTTGTGCAAAGCGTTCGGCTTTTCCGAGCACGTGGTCGTCGATGGTGACAATGGTTCGATCCGGCACGCCCAACTCACGTTGGGCGACGCGATGATCATGCTGGGCTCCGTCCGCGACGACGACTTCGGCAAGCTGCAGGTGCCACCGAGTTCGACGGACGCTGCGGTCACGCAGAGTCCCTATATCGTCGTTGCAGAGATCGACGCGCACTATCGCAACGCGGTTGCGGCTGGCGCTCAAATCGTCATGCCGTTGACGGCAGAGGATTACGGCGGCAAGAACTATTCCTGCCGGGATCCGGAAGGACATCTCTGGAACTTCGGCAGCTACGATCCCTGGGCGGAGGACTGAAAGGTCGCCTGAGTGGCAATCGAGCAATCGAACAGCATCGAATGCAGGCCGGCGCTGCCGGAGGACGCCGCCGAGTGCGTTGTGGTTCGGGGACAGACCCGTGAGAATGCAGCGTCGGAAGAATTCCTGCGCTCGATTGGTGTGACGACGGAATCCTGGTCCGACAACATACGAACCGGAGCGCTACCGGGTCACGTGTGCGTCGTCGAAGGAAAAATCGTGGGTTATTGCTTCGGCGTGCAGAAAACAGGCGAAATCCAGGTTCTGGCGGTGCTCCCGGAATTCGAGAACCGTGGAATCGGCCGGGCATTACTGGACAGAACGATTCAGGAACTGGCCGATCTCGGTCACACGCGGCTCTTCCTCGGCTGCAATCCGGACTCCGCTGGCAGGTCGCACGGTTTTTACAGGCATTTGGGCTGGCGCTCGACGGGAACGTTTGACCAGCACGGCGACGAAATCCTCGAACTCTTCATCGGCGACTGACTGATCTGTCTATCCGAGTTCAATGGTTCGAAGCTGACTACCCCTTCATTCGCTGCCAGTCCCGAATCCGCTCCCGCAAGGCCGTGACACCGTCCGTCAGTGCAGCCGGTCCGGGCTGCAGTATCGCGGCGGACTTGATCTCGAAGATTTGCTTGTCGCGCACGGCCGGGATCGCGTCCCAGCCTTCTCGCTCGGCAACGCGCTCCGGTCGAAATTTTTTCCCGCACCAAGAACCGAAAATGATGTCGGGCGCGCATTGAATGACTTCGCCCGGATCGGCAATGATGCGGTCCTTGCCGAGCGGCTTTTTCGCGAGTTCCGGGAAGCAATCCTCTCCGCCGGCGATGGTCACGAGTTCCGACACCCACTGGATGCCGCTGATCAGCGGATCGTCCCATTCCTCGAAATAGACTTTCGGTCGGACGCCATCCTCGGCGGCGTCTGCCTTGATGCGCGCAAGATGTGCGAGCAATTGCGCCGCATAGTCTTCCGCCTTCTGCTGCTCGCCGATGAAGCCGCCAACCGTGCAGATCATCGCGAGGATCTCCTCGACGCTGCGATGGTTGAAGACGTGGACCGGGATTCCGTGGCGGATCAGTTCCGCTGCGATGTCGGCCTGCAGGTCGGAAAAACCGAGGACAAGGTCAGGCTCCAGCGCGAGAATCTTGTCGATTTTCGCGCTCGTAAATGCAGAGACCTTCGGCTTTTCTTTGCGGGCCTCAGGCGGTCGCACGGTAAAGCCGGAGATGCCGACGATGCGGTCCTGTTCGCCGAGGCAATACAAGGTTTCCGTCGTCTCCTCTGTGAGGCAGACGATGCGGCTGGCGTAGGAAAAAGACATGGCGCCCTATGATCGCTGGATGACGCGAGTTTACAATAGCGGCGCCAAGGCATAGCCGGAACCTGCATGAAACTCGAACCTGTCAACAAGATTAACGCGATTATCTGGGGCGACGAACTCAAAAAACGCGGACGCCTCGGCGTCTGGGTCGCCATCGCGCTGCGCTACTTCTACGCCGTGCTGCGCGATCTCTTCTCCGGGCAGCTCACGATGCGCGGGATGAGCCTCGTCTACACGACGCTGCTGTCGGTTGTGCCTTTGATCGCGATGAGTTTCTCGGTACTGAAGGGTTTCGGCGTCGATGATGTGCTCGAGCAACGCATGTTTGTATTCGTCGAGCCGCTTGGCGAAAAAGGCATCGAAATCGCGGACAACGTCATGGCATTGGTGCGTAACGTCAACGGCGGGGTGCTCGGCGGGATCAGCCTCGCTTTCTTCATCTACACAGCTGTGTCGATGATCCAGAAGGTCGAAGAGAGCTTTAACTACGTCTGGTACGTAAGCGAGTCGCGCAGTTTCGCGCGGCGCTTCACGGAGTACATGTTTGTGCTGCTGGTCGGCCCGGTGGTTGTCGTAATCGCACTCGGCATGATCACGTCGTTGCAGAACGAATCGGTCGTTCAATTCCTGTTGAACAACGACATCATCGGTCCCGTGTTTGTCGCGACCGGCAAACTCGTGCCCTACCTGCTCGTGATGGCCGTGTTTACTTTCCTGTATGCATTCATTCCGAACGCGAAAGTCGGTCTCAAGTCCGCGGTCGTTGGCGGCATCTCCGGCGGTTTTATGTGGGCGACCTTAAGTGTCGTCTTCACGGCTTTCGTCGTGAACTCAGCGCGCACGCAGGCGGTGTACGCCGGCTTCGCCATCGCGGTGATCACGCTGATCTGGATCTACCTGAATTGGCTGGTGCTGCTGCTTGGCTCGCAGATCGCTTTTTACGTGCAGAATCCCGCCTACCTGCGCCACGGTCGTCGCGAACCTTCGCTGTCGAACACGGTACGTGAGCGCCTTGCGCTCAACACGATGCTGCTCGTCGGCCTGAAGTTCAGGGATCCGGGGCAGTCGATCACCGTTGAGACGCTTAGCGAGACGCTGCGCATGCCGTCCTTGTCGATTTCCCCTGTGATCGAATCGCTCGAACAGTCTGGCCTGTTGACAGCGGACGAAGCCGGCTGCCTGCTGCCCGGCAAGGATCCGAGCAAGGTGACCGTCGAAGACGTGTATGCGAGCGTTCGATACCAGGACCTCGGCGACGCGCTGCTCCATCCTCGCTGGCACAGTTCCGTCGAAGAGCTCAGCAAGAATGTCGACATGGCCATCGCGAAAGCGATCGGAACGAAGACGCTCGGTGAATTGTTAGACGACGTCGAGGACGCTGCCTGACATCGGCTACGCGCCGGCGATCCGCATGGAGTCGACGAGCAGCGATCCGCAACGGATGCCACTGCGGGTGTCGCGATCCGCGCCGATTGCGCGAATCGACGGATAGAGCTCGCGCAGGTTGCCGGCAATCGTGACCTCGTGGACGGGATACTGGATCCTGCCGTTTTCGACCCAGTGTCCAACCGCGCCGCGCGAGTAGTCGCCGGTCACGGCATTGACGCCCTGCCCGATCAGTTCTTCCACGATCAGTCCGGTTCCCATCTCGGCAATCAGCTCATCCAGATCCTTCGCGTTCGACGCGACGATGAGATTCTGCGCGCCGCCCGAGTTGGCAGTCGTCTTGAGGCCCAGCCGCCGAGCCGAATAGGAACTTAAGATATAGCCCTCGATTGACCCGCCGCTGACGATTGAGCGGTCGTAAGTGGCCACGCCTTCGCCGTCGTAGGGTGCACTTGCCATGGCCTTGGCGATGTGCGGACGCTCCTCGATCGACAGCCAGTCCGGGAACACGGTTTGGCCGACAGCGCCGAGCAGGAAGGACGACTTGCGATACTGGGCGCCGCCTGAGAGCGCGCCAATCGCGTGGCCGATGAAGCCTCGTGCCAACTGCGGAACGAACAGGACCGGCGCCGTCGTCGTTGGCGGCTTGACTGCGCCGAGTCTTGCGATCGCACGCTCTGCGGCGACTTTTCCGATCGCGGCTGCATCTTCGAGATCAGCGGCGTCGCGGGACGCGCTGTAGTGGTAGTCACGCTGCATGCTGCCGTCCGACTCGCCCAACACGGCGCAGGAGATGCTGTGGCTCGTCTTCGCGAAACTGCCGATAAACCCATGCGAGTTCGCATACGTGCGTACACCGCGGTTCGTTGCGACTGTCGCCCCTTCGGAATTGCTGATGCGCGGATCAAATTCGAGCGCCGCCTTTTCGCAGGTGATCGCGAGATCGACGGCCGTCGCGGCATCGAGGCTCCACGGATGATCGAGGCTCAGATCCCGAATTTCCCGGCACATCAGCTCCGCGTCTGCGAGGCCCGCGTACTGATCCTTCGCCGTCGCGTTCGCGAACGTAATGGCTTTCGTCACGGCCTCTTCGATGGCCTGCTCGGTCAGCTCGGACGTGCTCGCATTGCCCTTGCACTGATCGCGATAGACGGTAACCCCCAGTCCACGATCATTCGTGTACTCCATGTTCTCGACGTCGCCGAGTCGCGCCGTCGCTGACAGGCCCATATCCTGGCTGACTGCAACCTCGGCCTCGTCCGCCCCCTTCGCGAGAGCTCGCTGCAGCGCGAATTCGACAAGGCGTTTTGCCTCGGCCTGCTTTGCTGGTACGTCAAGATCGCTCATCCGTGTTTGCTTCCTGTCATTTCCTGCTGCGTGATAGACTGCCGCGCCGAGCGGAGTAGCTTAGCCGTTGGCCGATTTAAAGCCCAGCAAAAGCGCGTTGAAACGCGAAGATAAAGAACGCCAGGCACTCGGCGTGCGACTGATCGATCTCGATGCGGCCGTACTTCGCAACATGAATCTCGAGAGCGCCCTGCTTGATGCCGTCCTCGCGGCGAAAGGCATGCGTTCGCACGGCGCGCTGCGTCGCCAAAAACAACTGATCGGCAAACTCATGCGTTCGGCCGACGTCGACTCGATTCGCAGTGCGCTCGACGACAGTGGCAAGGATGCTGCACGGGAAAAACGCGAATTCCGCCTTGCCGAAAGCTGGCGTGATCGTCTGCTGCAGGACGGAGGCAGCGCGATCGACACGTTCGCCGAAACATACCGCGCAGACAGGCGCGAGATCATGAAACTCCTCGCCCAGCACGAGCGCACGGTCGCGGATCGGGAACAGAAGCGACTTAAACGCGAGTTGTTTCGTGCGATCAGGCAGGCGATCGCAGACGGCGAGACCGAACACACCCAATAGACAGGCTGTTAGAATCCGCGCATGACTATACGAGTAGGCATCATCATGGGCTCCCGTTCCGACTGGGACACCATGCAGCACGCGAGCGAGACACTGAACGCGCTCGGCATTGACCACGAGACCCGCGTCGTGTCGGCGCACCGCACGCCGGACCTGTTGTTCGATTACGCCGAATCGGCGGTCGAACGTGGGCTGACGGTCATCATCGCCGGCGCTGGCGGCGCGGCGCATCTCCCGGGCATGGTTGCCGCGAAGACGCGCGTGCCGGTCGTCGGTGTTCCCGTTCAGTCCAAAGCACTCAACGGGCAGGACTCCCTCCTATCGATCGTGCAAATGCCTGCCGGCATTCCGGTGGCGACGATGGCCATCGGCCGCGCGGGTGCGAT
>CAWUHY010000093.1:0-10372 GCA_963922215.1 uncultured Gammaproteobacteria bacterium
GCGACGGCGAACAATAAAGTCGCCGGATTCCTCGTCGAGATCCATGGTCTGCAGGCCCTGCAGCTCGTCGTCGAAGCTCACTGAGCCGTCGACAGTCAGGCGAACCGCACTGTCTTCTCCGACCTTACGTGTTCTGCAGGTTCCCGGATAAAGGGTGCCAAGTTCTCCGACCGGTTCGTCGGCGAGCGTGCGTCTCGAGCAGTCGCAGCGGTAGAGCAGGCCTTTATCGGTGAGGCGGTCGAGGGCCGCGTGGTGAGCCTCGTGCGAGTGACTCTGGTAGATAACGTCGTCGTCCCATTCGAAGCCGAATGCGTCGAGCGTCGAGACGATGTCCTCATCAGCGCCGGGTACGGCGCGGGGCGGGTCGATGTCTTCGATGCGCAAGAGCCAGCGGCCGCCGTTGGCGCGCGCGTCGAGATAGCTCGCACAAGCCGCGAGCAGGGATCCGAAGTGGAGGGGGCCGGTCGGTGAGGGCGCAAATCGACCTGTGTAGGTTTGCGCCGTCACCGCCTCACGCCAGCCCGGGCTTACCGGTAGCGATCGTCCCTGTCGCGGAACTGGCGTTCTGCGAGTTCGCGGCGTTCCTGGGCTTCGAGGCAGAGCGTTGCGACGGGCCGCGCTTCGAGACGCTTCAGGCCGATCTCTTCGCCGGTCTCATCGCAGTAGCCATAGGATCCGTCGTCAATGCGGCTCAGCGCAGATTCGATTTTTCGCAGGAGCTTGCGTTCGCGGTCGCGCGTGCGGAGCTCGAGACCGAATTCGGATTCCTGCGTCGCCCGATCGTTCGGGTCCGGGAAGTTCGCTGCTTCGTCCTGCATGTGGTGAACGGTACGGTCAACTTCGAACATCAGCTCCCGTTTCCAGGCCGTCAGGATCTGACGGAAATGCTCGAGCTGCTCATCACTCATGTACTCCTCACCACGTTTCGGCTTGTAGGGATCGATGCCGTGGATCGGGTTGGAGAGGATGTCGCCGCGACGAGCTTTCTTACGCGCCTTCTTGCGCGTTGCCGTTTTCTTTGCAGGAGCTTTCTTCGCGGTTGCTTTCTTCGCAACTTTTTTCTTCGCAGCAGGTTTCTTCTTCGACGTCTTTTTGGACGTCTTCTTTGCAGTCTTTTTCTTGCTCGCCGTCCTTTTCGCTACTTTTTTCTTGCTGGCCTTCTTCTTGGAAGCGGCCTTTTTGGCAACCTTCTTTTTAGCGACTTTTTTCTTCGACGCCTTTTTCTTGCTGGTCTTTTTTGCCGCGGCTTTCTTCGCGACTTTCTTTTTCGCGACTTTCTTCTTGCTGGCGGCCTTCTTTTTCGAGGCTACCTTCCGCCCAGCCGTCTTTTTGACAGCGGATTTCTTCTTGGCGGCGACCTTCTTGCGCTTCTTGGAAGCGGTCTTTTTCGCGGGCATTCCAGACTCCTGCCGGATCGAGAAAAGGCGGGGATTATACATGGCCGGAGCGCCGTTGGAACCCTGATTTTGGGGCTTTTTCGGGGTTGTGAGGTTCCGCAATGGCCGGTGCCGGGGCTGGCCGAATCAATCTTGAAAGAGGTTCGTCATGGGCTGGGTTTTCCTTTAGACTGACGCGCTTCTCGATCACTTAAAAACTTTTGCTGCCAATGCGTCTTAGCAAGATCAAGCTTGCGGGTTTCAAGTCCTTCGTAGACCCCACCACAATCTCCTTCCCAAGCAGCCTCGTCGGCGTCGTCGGCCCCAATGGCTGCGGCAAGTCCAACGTAATCGATGCAGTCCGCTGGGTGATGGGCGAGAGCTCGGCGAGCCGACTGCGCGGGGATTCCATCACGGACGTGATTTTCAACGGCTCGAGCGCGCGGAAGCCGGTCGGCGCCGCATCCGTCGAGCTGCTGTTCGATAACTCCGAGACGACGCTGGAAGGGCAGTACGCCAAGTACGCCGAGATCGCGATCCGACGCGAAGTCACGCGCGACGGAATCTCGAATTACTACCTGAACGGCACGCGCTGCCGTCGTAAGGACATCACCGGTGTCTTCCTGGGTACCGGGCTCGGACCGCGCAGCTACTCAATTATTGAACAGGGCATGATTTCGCGGCTGATCGAAGCGAAGCCGGAAGAGATGCGCGTCTTCATCGAAGAAGCGGCCGGGATTTCAAAATACAAAGAGCGTCGACGCGAAACGTCGAATCGCATCAAGCACACGAAGGAAAACCTCGAGCGCCTGCAGGACGTGCTCGACGAGGTCGAGAAGCAGCTCAAGCACCTGGACCGCCAGGCGAAGACCGCTGAGCGTTACGAGAAATACAAGAAGGAAGAACGCCGCACGGCAGCCGAACTTCTGGCGCTGAAGATGCGCGACATCGACGAGAGCGCGGCCTTGAAGCGGGCGGAGCTTGAGGAGCGCAAAACGCGCCTCGAATCCGCGATCGCTGACCAGCGCAAGCTGGAAGCTCAGATCGAAGAAAAGCGTGAACAGCAAAGCGAGCGCAGCGACGAATTCAATACGGTGCAGGGTCAGTTTTATCGCGTCGGCTCAGAGATTGCGCGCCTCGAACAGACCATCGATCACGCCGAAGAGCTCCGCGAGCGGCAGGAGCTGGACCTCGCACAGGCGCAGGCCGGTGCTGCCGAAATCGTCGATCACATCGACAAGGACAAGAGTGAGATTCAACAGCTCGACCTCACGCTGAATGAGCTGGTCCCGGGGCTCGAGCGAGCGAAACAGTCGCAGGAAGCTTCGCAGGAGTCGTTACAGAAGGCGGAAGCTGCACTCAGCGAATGGCAGACGAAGTGGGACGATTTTTCACGTCGCGCGAACCAGGCGGAGCAGGCGGCCCAGGTCGAGAAAACGCGTGCGGAGCAGTTTGAGTCGCAGCTGTCGGGTCTCGGCGAACGCAGCCAGCGCAATCTCGAAGCGCAGTCCGGGTCGAATGAGTACGAATTGAAGCAGGCTGTCGAGCAGGCAGCCGTCGCGGAAGCGAAGGCTAGACAGAATCGCGAAGAGATCGACTCGCACCTCGCAGAAACAACGGACAAGATCACGAAGCTCCGCGAGCAGGACAAGAAACTCTCGCACCTGATGGACGAGCGTCGCGAAGCGCTGCAGGCGGCCCAGGGCAAATACGCGTCACTCGAGGCGCTGCAACAGGCGGCGCTGGGCGAGGGCGACGAAACCGTTCGGAAGTGGCTGGATTCTGCCGAACTTGGCGAAAACCAGCGTGTCGCGCAGCAACTCGATGTCGACGACGGCTGGCAGCGTGCTGTTGAAACTGTCCTCGGCGACTACCTGCAGGCCGTGTGCGTCTCAAGTCTCGAACCGGTCACACAGTCGATCAGCAGTCTCCAGTCCGGTCGCGTAACCGTCCTGCAGGATGACCGCGGCGACGTTTCTGTCAATGAGCAGAGTCTCGCGAAGAAGGTCCAGAATGCGCCGACAGCCATTCGTCGCATGTTGTCGGAGGTGCGCACGGCTGACACGCTGAACGTGGCGCTCGACCTGCGTGACCGCCTCTCCGCGGATCAGTCAGTGATAACCCGGGACGGCATCTGGCTGACGCGAGACTGGCTTCGCGTTACGCGCGACAAAGATGCGAAAGCCGGCGTACTCGCCCGCGAACACGACATGCGCCGCTTGAAAGGCGAGGTCAAGGAGCTGCAGGCCCGATTCGACAGTGCCGGCAAGTTGCTGCGCGACGGTCGCGTGCGCCTCGCGCAACTCGAGGAACGGCGAGAAACCCTGCAGAAAGACGCCCGTCGACTGAACGATGAATACTCCGAGGTGAAATCGGCGCTCGGCGCAGCACGCTACCGTATGGAAGAGGCGGAGCAGCGACGTATCGCGCTGACGACAGAGGCCAAGGAGCTGGAGTCGGAACGGATCGACACCGAAGAGCGGCTGCGCGAGTCGCAGCGTCGCTTCACGAATGCCAAAGACGAGCTCGAGGCGCTGGCCGAAGAGCGCGCAGCGCTTGAACAGCGTCGCGATGAACTCCGAAACGAGCTGTCACGTGTCCGCTCGCAGGCTGAGCAGGACCGGCAGGCAGTGCAGTCCATCGCGATTCAGTTCGAGAGCCGTCGCTCCAGCAAGGAGTCCGCGGCACAAAACCTCGAGCGCATGCAGTCGCAGCTTCGCCAATTCACCGAACGCGAAGCGAGCATTCGCGAGCAGCTGGAAAAGAGCGAAGAACCTGTCGCACAAAACCGCGAAAGGCTCGAAGAACTCCTGGAGCAACGCGTTTCCGTCGAGCGCGAATTGAACGAAGCGCGCAGCCGCGTTGAGACCGTCGAGTCGCAGCTTCGTGATCTCGAGCAGTCACGCATGGAGATCGAGCAGTCCGTCGAGTCCGCACGCGAGGGCGTGACGACCGCAGAGATGTCGGCTCAGGAACTGCGCGTCCGCCGTGAAGGTGTTGCGGAACAGCTCGCGCAAACGAGCTTCGAACTCGAAGAACTCCTGAAGGAAATGGACGAGATCGCAACGATCGAGCTCTGGGACGAAAAGCTGCAGAAAGTTCGTCGCCGCATCGAACGTCTTGGTCCCATCAACCTCACGGCCATCGACGAGTTCAAGGAGCAGTCAGAGCGAAAAGACTATCTCGATTCACAGCTCGCCGATCTAACGAGTGCGCTCGAAACGCTGGAAAACGCGATCCGCAAAATCGACCGCGAAACGCGTGCGCGATTCCGCGAGACCTACGACAAGGTCGATGCGGGCTTTAAACGCCTGTTCCCGAAACTCTTCGGCGGCGGCCACGCGTATCTCGAAATGACCGGCGACGACCCGCTGACGGCCGGCGTTACGGTCATGGCCCGTCCACCGGGCAAACGCAATAGCACCATCCACCTGTTGTCAGGTGGTGAAAAAGCGCTGACTGCTGTTTCGCTCGTCTTTGCTATCTTCGAGTTGAACCCGGCACCGTTCTGTCTGCTCGACGAGGTCGACGCGCCGCTCGACGACGCGAACGTCGGCCGTTTCTGCGATATCGTGAAAGAGATGTCCGAGAAGGTGCAGTTCATCTTCATCACGCATAACAAGGTCACGATGGAACTTGCGCGTCAGCTTTCCGGTGTGACGATGCAGGAGCCGGGCGTATCTCGCCTCGTTTCGGTCGATCTTGACGAAGCCGTCAAAATGGTTGCGAGCTAGCGACAGCGTATCGGAGGCAGGTAACGGCAAATGGACGGACTTCGCTGGTTACTCTTATTGGCTGGAATCCTGATCATCGCCGGAATCTACTTCTACGGGCGACGCCAGGCAGATTCTCAGTCCGCAGCGGAAACGCTCTCCAAACAGGAACCGTCCGTGCTCGACCCGGACGAACCGCTCGTGGCGACGGCGTCCGAGGACGAGGATGACGTCGACGCGGAGCCAATGTATGTCGAGGAGCCGCCGTCGGATCACGCCGTTCCACAGAAAATCGTCACGATGCGCCTCGTCGCGCGAAACGGCGGTGCCTTCAAAGGTGATGACCTCGTCCTGAGCCTGCGCGGCATCGGAATGCGGCACGGGAAATTCGGAATCTTTCACCGCATCGACGGCGATGACGAAGAGGCCACGATCTTCAGTGCGGCGAGCCTCGTGGAGCCTGGAAGCTTCGATCTTTCCAATATTCGCGACCAGCAAATTCCGGGCATCAGCCTCTTTCTCGTCCTGCCCGGGCCCGTCGAAGGCGCAACGGCGTTCGACATGATGATGGAATCGGCGCGCACGGTTGCAAAGGCGCTGGACGGTGAGCTGCTCGATGAATCCGGAAGCTCGTTGAGCATTCAGCGCGAGCGGTATCTTCGCGAAGAAATTATCCAGTTCGAACTCGGCAACCGCGTTGCCTGACTGAGCGATGAGCGACGCCGAGCAGCAAATCGATGCTCTGAGAGAGCAGATCCGCCACCACAGCTACCTCTATCACGTTCTCGATGAGCCGGAGATTCCGGACGTCGAGTACGACCGCCTGATGCGGCAGCTTCAGGAGCTCGAAGCCGAGCATCCCGATCTCGTGACAAATGATTCGCCGACGCAGCGTGTCGGTGACCAGCCCGTCGAAAGCTTCGGCACGGTTGAGCACCGCCTTCCAATGCTGTCTCTCGACAATGCTTTTTCGGACGAAGAGCTCGCGGAATTCGATCGGCGCATTCGTGACCGTCTCGAGTGGGGCGACGGCGCAATTGTTTATGCAGCCGAGCCGAAGCTCGATGGTGCCGCGCTCAGTCTCGTTTACGTCGACGGCGTGCTGGAGATAGCGGCAACGCGTGGCGATGGCACGACCGGCGAAAACGTGACGCACAATGCACGCACGATCGATGCGATTCCGCTGCGGCTTCGCGGACAGAATTTCCCACGTGTGCTCGAAGTCCGCGGCGAGGTGTTCATGCCGCGAAAAGGGTTCGAGGCGTACAACGCAGCAGCGCGGGAGCGGGGTGAAAAGACGTTCGTGAACCCGCGCAACGCCGCAGCCGGCAGTCTTCGACAGCTCGATCCGCGGCTTACCGCGGAACGCCCGCTCGACATGTACGCGTACTCCGTCGGCTACACCGAGGATGGCGACTTACCCGGCAGTCACAGCGAGATACTGGACGCATTGCAGTCATTCGGACTTAAGGTCTGCCCGGAACGGGCTGTTGTCGAGGGCATCGAGGGATGCCTCGAGTTTTACCGGGGCATCGGTGAGAAACGCGACGGTCTGCAATACGACATCGACGGCGTCGTTTACAAAGTCGACCAACTCGATCTGCAGCGCGAACTCGGCTTTGTATCGCGCGCACCGCGATGGGCGATTGCACACAAGTTTCCGGCGCAGGAAGAGTTGACGATCGTGAATGCCGTTGAGTTCCAGGTTGGACGCACGGGTGATATGACGCCGGTCGCACGCCAGGAGCCTGTCTTTGTCGGCGGTGTCACTGTGAGCAACGCGACACTGCACAACATGGACGAACTTCGACGAAAAGACGTTCGCGTCGGCGACACTGTTGTCGTTCGCAGGGCAGGGGATGTGATTCCGGAGGTCGCGTCTGTCGTCTTGAGTCGCCGTCCGGATGGCTTGACCGAAGTCGAGCTTCCAACAAACTGTCCCGTCTGCGATTCGACGGTCGTGAGGGAAGAAGGCGAAGCCGTCGCCCGCTGCACCGGTGGTCTCGTGTGTTCCGCGCAACGCACCGAGGCGCTGAAACACTTCGTGTCCCGCAAGGCGCTCGACATCGAGGGCTTTGGCGCGAAGTTAATCGAGCAGCTTGTCGACCTCGACCGACTGCAAAGTCCTGCCGACATTTTTGATCTCGACATCGACGGGCTTGTCGCACTGGATCGCATGGGCGAGAAATCAGCGCAAAACGTTCTCGACGCGATCGAGAAGGCGAAATCCACAACACTCGAACGTTTCCTTTACGCCCTCGGCATTCGCGAAGTAGGCGAGGCCACCGCATTGGCCCTGGCCACGCACTACGGTGACCTCGATGCGATTTTCGAGGCGGACGAGGAAAGCCTGCAGTCAGTCCCGGACATCGGACCGATCGTCGCGATGCGGATTCACCAGTTCTTCGAGGAGGAGCACAACCGAAAGGTGATCGGCGATCTCATCGAGAAAGGCGTCCGCTGGGAAAAGCGCGAACCAATCGAACAAGTCGAAGACGGCCCATTTGCAGGAAAAACCGTCGTCGTCACCGGACCCCTTCCAAATATGACCCGCGACGAGGCGAAGGCAGCAATCATCCGCCAAGGCGGAAAAGTTACGGGAAGCGTCTCCAAGAAAACCGACATCGTCGTCTACGGCGAAAACGCCGGCTCAAAATTGACGAAGGCCCAAGAATTGGGCGTGGACACGATAGATGGCGTAAGTTTTTCGTCATTGGTTGAATAGATACTGCCGAGGGAAGTTTCGTGTTTGCAGAAGCTCCGCGATTCAGTTGATCGCCTGAATTGGTTTCTTTTTCCCATTCAAGGCCTTTAGCTTGGCAAAAAATTCCCACGTCGTTTAGATTCTACGAATGTCGCAAGAATTCCATCAGAAGATGCTCTTGGCGCTACTGGTCGTTATGAGGCCATTGGCAAGGATAATGCTCAGGAGCGGAATCGGATTCCGTGAGTTTTCAGAGGTTGCCAAATTAGCCTTTGTCGATGTTGCGACTAAGGAGTACGGGATTCGAGGTCGGCCGACTAACATTTCCCGCGTAGCTGTAATGACAGGGCTAACTCGCAAAGAAGTGAAGCGGCTACGAGTAAAAATCGAGTCCGATCCTCAAGTAATCAAAACGAAGGCCACACCCCTTAGCGACGTCATGCATCGCTGGCACAGCGAATCTGAGTTCCTCGACCGTAGTGGAAGTCCTAAGGTGTTGCCGTTTTCTGGTGAAACGGGAACGTTTTCCGCTCTAGTCAAGAAATTTGGAGGGGATATTCCGGCAGGCGCTATGCGAACTGAGCTTAAGAGAATTGGCGCGATCGACGAGCATGAAGACGGATCTCTCGAAATCGTAAAGAGATCTGTAGCTCCGGACGGCCTGGACGAAAAAATGTTGGTGTCGTTGCTGCACGGCGCCTATCCGATGCTTTCCACGATCGCTCACAACCTGGACCCAAACAGGTCGTCGGAAACTTGGCCGCAAATCACGGCCTCGACGAAATTTGTTCGCAAGAGCGATATGGGCAGAATAAGAAGAATAAGCGAAGATCGACTAAACGATATTGCAGAATCGTTTGACGACCTGTTTATGGCCTACGAAACCCTTCATGAATCCGAGTCGTCGGACGGCAATCAAAACCTAGTCGCGGTCGGAGCCTTTTATTTCGAGGAGTCGGGCAGCCCATCAGACTCCAGTTGGTAAGCCTCTCGAAGTCTAGCAATTCGAAATTCTCACAATCTCGGTAAAGACCTGTTTTCGGAGCTCGAACAACTGCGCGACCAGGTTTGGTTTTGGGAGTGCAACATAACGTAGAAATGGTCTTTGTTACGCTCGATTCTAAGACGACTTTCGATCGCTTTTACTGAAGAAAAGCTATATTTTACATCTATGTAAAGTATATTCCTCGAAAATCAATAAAAAAAGATATTCAACTTTCTGTTTCAAAGTTGCAGAACGGGTACCTCTGTTTAAGAATTCTTCGTAATTTTCTGTTGCGCATGTATTAGTTCGAATGTACTTTACATATTACTATCAAGGGTTCCGTTGTGAGTGAATCTGTAAAAGAGCACTTGGCTCGGGCCGTAGCACTGATGCTCAAGCCGGTGATACGGCTACTGATGGCCCAGGGAATTACTCACGCGGAGTTTTCTGAAGTAGCGAAAGAAGTGTACGTCGAGACAGCTATTCGAAATTTCGATAGTGGCAACGGCATCAATAAATCTCGAATTGCAATCCTTACCGGGCTAACAAGGAAAGAAGTAAAAAACGTTATAGATCGGACACTAGAAAGCGAAAACTCATCTCGAAAGTCGTCAAGGCCAGAGCGTGTGCTTACAGGTTGGCATACTGACCCTAAATACACCGGACCGTACGGCATTCCGCTTGAACTTCCTTACGAGTCGAGCGATTCGGATGGCAAGAGTTTCACTTCGTTGGTTCGAGAGTACAGCGGCGATATGGCGCCGCGACAGATGCTAGACGAATTGATTGTTTCTGGATCGGTAGTTGAAGTTGATGGTCGCTATAAGGTTTTGCGGAGAAACCACAAATTTTCAGCTCTGTCGCCGGAATTTATAGAAAGATTGGGCGAAGTTGGTTATCGAGTTTTTTCGACTGCGGCGAAAAATATTGATAAGCAAGAAAAAGGTAGCGGATATTTCGATCGAATGGTTTTCGCAGATAGGGGGTGTTCTGACGAAATCATTGGCAAATTTGATGAATACATTAAGGTTAAGGGCCAGCACTTCCTTGAGGAAATTGATATCTGGTTTTCGACAAGGACGGCCGACGTTCCCCAAGATGCGGAATTGAAAGATACTGGCTTGTACATGGTGCACTACGTGGAGACGGCCGAGGACAAGAAGTCTTTGCGAGACGTTTTACTCGAAAAGCAAAAAGACAAATAGATATGACTGGTAGCGCGGTCTGGATCAGTCAATTGGAGCTTTAGGTCGAGTGCAACTCGGCTAGAAGAAAACACAAGAAAAGAAACAAGGGGCAAGTAGGGAAAGGGAAACTTTTAGACTCGTCGAGTTGGAGAATCATGGAGATCTCTGACTCCTCGTTGCGTTGGTTGGAGCCAACTTCTTAGGAGCGAAAAATGAAAATGGCAAAAAGTGCCAAAGCGTTCTGCGCTTTGGGAGCGACGCTTGCTGCACTCTCATCATTGGTTATGTCAAGTTCTGTGCTGGCCGCTGATGGGTTAGACGGAAACAACAAGAGTGCCGGAACTACGGCCGGAATAAACGGCGGCGACATTGCCGGCATCAACGGAGGCGACATCGCTGGTATAAAA
>CAWUHY010000094.1:0-10107 GCA_963922215.1 uncultured Gammaproteobacteria bacterium
GAAACGCTGTACAGCGAGATATTCCGCTCGCTGTGTCCGGTCACCAGCCAGCCGGACTTCGCCACGATTATCGTGAGCTACAGCGGCCCGAAAATCGATCGGCGCGGCCTGCTGGAATACGTTGCCTCGTTTCGCGAGCACCAGGATTTTCACGAGGCCTGTGTTGAACGGCTGTTCGTCGATATCGCGGGTCGCTGTCTCTGCGACCGCCTGACGGTGAGCGCGCGCTTCCTTCGTCGCGGCGGTATCGATATCAATCCGTGGCGCTCGACCGACGGCGCATCACCGGCGATCGGCCGCATGTGGCGCCAGTAGTTACGACAAATCGTCGTCGTCGAGGCGGTGTCCCCAGTCGCGTTTCGCCTCGAGGTAACGGCGGTTGCTTTCCGTGATACCGACGACGTGTTTCACGGTCTCGATGCGCGTCAGTCCGTGCTCCTCGAGATCATTGCGCTTCTTCGGATTGTTCGTCAGCAGTCGAAACTGCCCGTCGCCGTAGAAATGCCGGATGAGGACTGCGGCGTCAGAAAAATCCCGCGAGTCGTCCGGCAGGCCAAGTGAACGATTTGCCTGGTAGGTGTTCTCGCCGGAATCCTGCAGCAGGTAGGTCGCGGCCTTCGCCCAGAGGCCGATACCCCGGCCCTCGTGGCCGGACATGTAGATCAGCAGCCCGCCCTCGTCATCGTCCTGGATCCGTTCCATCGCTGACTTGAGCTGCGGACCACACTCACAGCGCTCCGAGCCGAACACATCGCCAGTGAGGCAACTCGAGTGCACGCGAATCAACGGGTTTTTCCAGCTCGCCGGATCGCCGACGATCAGGACGCTGTTGACGGCCATGGACGACGCAAGACTTGCGAAAGACTCCTGGGCGTTTTCGGCACGCAGCTTGTCCGCGATATCGTGAATCGCACGCAGTTCCGTGTTGCGCACGCAGGCATACCAGGTCGCCTGGCACTGAAAATCGCCCAGTGACATCGGCAGCGGAATCGGACCGAGGATACTGACCGAGCCGGGCTCTGATTCGCCGTCGTTAAGCGGCTTGCCATTACGGCCGACCCGCTTGAGTTTGCCGTCTGCAATGAGCCGTTCGCGAACGGATGGATCGAGGTAGGTAAACATAAGCGGCGAATTATGAACGCATTGGCTGTCATTGGCCACGTTGCGGAGCCGGGGCGCCAACGCGCGGCTGGTGATTTTCGCGGAGGGTCGCACGGCCGCGACGTGGTCCGGATTGGCCGTTCGCAAATCGGGGTCGAATCTGGTCAAATCCGGGCAGTGTTTAGAAGAGCCGGACGTGTTGCATGACCTCCGACAAACCCGCCACCGTTTACGTCGTCGATGATGACGCCGCCATTCGCTTCGGCATGCAGGCGCTCCTCGATTCGGTTGGCCTGCCGAACGCTGTATTTGGCAGCGGCCAGGAGTTCCTCGATGCCGTCTCACCCGACGATCCGGGCTGCCTGATTCTGGACATCCGCATGCCAGGTCTCGGTGGCCTTGAGATGCAGGCGGAGCTCGCGAACAGGGAGTTCGTGCTGCCGGTGATTTTTGTGACCGGGCACGGGGACGTACCGATGGCCGTCGAGGCGATGCAGAACGGCGCACTCGACTTCGTGCAAAAGCCATTTCGCGATCAGGATCTCCTGGACAGGATCAACCGCGCGCTCGAACTCGACCGGGAAGGCCGCAGCGAAAAGAACAAAAACGATGAAATCGCCGGCCGGGTGGCTCTGCTCACGAAACGCGAGAAAGAGGTTTTCGAACTTGTCGTGACCGGAAAGCCGAACAAGATCATCGCGTATGAGCTGGGCGTCAGCCAGCGAACGGTCGAGATCCACCGCGCGCGCGTCATGGAAAAAATGCAGGCACGCTCGCTCGCCGACCTGGTGAAGATGCATCTGACCGCCTGACGCTACGCGCAGGAAATGCGCGCGACCCGGCCACTCAGGTCGCCCGGCTCTCCGTAAACTCGGCGCAGTCGAAGCAGAGTTCGACGAAGGGCTGGATCTCGAGGCGTTTGCTGTCGATCGCGTCACCACAGTCGACACAGACGCCGAACCTGTCCTCCTCCATGCGACGCAGCGCGTTGTTGATCAGCTCAATTTCCCGCCGGATCTCGTTGCCCAGGGCATCGACGACCTCAACATTCTCAAGTTCAGTTGCGCGCTCCTTGGAATCGGGGTCGGCTCCACGGCGCACGCTGGCCTTAATCCTTTCCAGACGCTCGTTGAGTTCGGCCTTCTCGGCGAGCAGGCGCTCGCGCATCGTATTTGTGTTCGTGTCCACTGACTCCATCACGGAAATTCAACACGGTCCGGTCGATGCTGCGCTCATCGAAACGCTTCGACTATGCGTAAAAGCACCTACACTCGATGGCTATCACCGTACGTAGATTCCGTCATCGCTTCGGTCCGCGTTCTTGTGGAATTCTTAGTCTCGAGTTGTTCTTACACCGACAGACCGAGAACCGAATATCATGCTGAAGCTATCCACGATTGTCGTTGCCGTCGATCCGACCTGCGAATCGCAACCCGCCCTCGAACGTGCCGCATGGCTCGCAAGCCAGTCCGGCGCGCGGCTGGACTTGTTGATCTGTTATTACAATGAATACCTGAGCGGCGATCGCCTGTTTGACGCACCGTCGCTTGAAAAGGCCCGCGCTGAACTCATCGAGGCGCACAGTTCAAGGCTTGAGCAGCTCGCGGAACCTCTGCGCGAGAAAAACATCGCGGTGACCACCAGCGCGCTGTGGGATCACCCTCTGCACGAAGGTATCGTGCGTCACGCCGTTGAGGTGAAGGCGGACCTCGTCTTCAAGGACACGCACCATCACTCAGCGCTGTCGCGCGCACTGCTCTCGAACACGGACTGGAACCTGATCCGGACCTGCCCCGCCCCGCTGTGGCTCGTGAAGCCCCATGAGCTTCGGCAAAACCCGATCTTTGTCGCATCGATCGATCCGATGAACGAGCACGACAAACCGGCTGCGCTCGACGACGAGATTCTCTCGGCGGGCAAGAGCCTCGCAGAAGTCGTCCACGGCAAGCTGCATGCGTTCCATTGCTACGATCCGACGATCGCAGTGTCGGCAGCGACAGCGAATGCCTACGTTCCCGTCTCACTGCCGCTCGACGAGATCGAAAAGCAGATGCACGACGAACACCAGAAACGCTTCGAAGAAATTACGCGGTTCCACGGGCTCGCGCCGGAAGCGGTACATCTCGAAGCCGGGCAGACGCACGTCGCGCTACCTGCTCTTGCGACAGAACTCGACGCCGATGTCGTCATCATGGGCGCAGTCGCGAGGAATCGCTGGAAACGTTTGTTCATCGGCGCAACGGCGGAACGGACGCTCGAACACGTGCCCTGCGACATGTTGATCATCAAGCCCGACTGGTTCCACACACCCGTCGAGATGGATACGCACGAAGCTGCCTGATAGCACATGTATGGCTTGCTGAAGTCTGCGCATGTCGTGCTGGCGATCGTCACGTTCTCCGGCTTCCTGATTCGCGCGTGGTGGGCGTACACGGAATCGCTGCGCCTGGAGCGCACCCTCGTCCGCGTGCTGCCGCATGTCATCGACACGCTATTTCTGCTGAGCGGGATTGCCCTGATCGTCATGGCATCCTGGCCGGTACTGGAAAGCCCGTGGTTGCTTGCGAAATTTGCGGGGCTTCTGGCTTATATCCTGTTCGGCACAGTTGCGATCCGGCGCGGGCGTTCCCGGCGAGTACGCCTTGCTGCGGCAACCGGTGCAATCGTTGCCTTCGTGTATGTCACCGGAGCCGCGGTGCTGAAGTCAGCGTTGAGCTGGGCCGCGTAGAGGCAAAGGGCTGTAAGGCTCAGCCGGGGACGGTGCCGCTCGCAACAACATCTTTCGCCGCTGCCAGCAGGTCGTCGGTGTTGACCGGCTTGCTGAACAACATGGAATTGTCGACCAGCCGCGCATCGGTGACGACTTTCGAGGTGTCGCCGCTGACGATGAAGGCCGGAATCGAGGTCGAGAACGCGGCACGGACGAGTTGGATAACCTCGACACCTGTCGACTCTTCGGCGAGATGGTAGTCGCTGACGATTAACGCCGGCTGCTCCATTCCGTCGGCAAGCATGGATTCGACTTCCTGCCGCGAGACCGCCTGAACGACGGTGTAGCCCTCTGCCTCAAGCAGCATGGACCAGGCGTTGGCAACGTTCAGATTGTCCTCGACCAGCAACAGGCGGCCTTCCGCACCCGACTGGATGCCCGGCCCTCCGTCCTGCTCGACGAGATCTGCCGTCGCGGCTAGCGCCGGAATCAGAATGGTGAAGCACGAACCCTTGCCAACCTCGGACCTCACCGTGATGTCCACACCGAGGAGTTCCGCGAGCCGACGCACGATTGCAAGCCCGAGACCGAAGCCTTCCTTGTTTGCAGACTGGTTCGCGCCCTGCTGGAACTCCTGGAAAATGAGTTCCATCTCGTCGTCGGCAATACCCACGCCCGTATCAACGACGTCGAGTCGGCAGTGGCTGTCAACACGTTCGCAGCGGATGCTGACAGAGCCCTGCTCGGTGTAGCGGATCGCATTCGAAACGAGGTTCTGCAGAATTTCTGCGAGGAGACTCGGATCGCTGCGCACGACGACGTCGATCGACTCGGCGGCGAACGCGAGGCCCTTGTGCTTCGCCTGGCGGCCAAACTCGGCGGCGAGCCGGTCGATGACGCGGCCGATCGGAAATTCCTCGAATTCCGGCGCGATGGCACCAGCGTCGAGGCGACTGATATCCAGCAGCGAATTCAACAGATTGGTCATCGCCGTGAGCGAATGCTCCTGACTTTCGATCATCTCAAGCGCTCGCGCGTCTTTGACCGTCCGGCGCAGGGCTCCGTTCAGCAGGGCCAGCGCCTGCACGGGTTGCCGGAGATCATGACTTGCGGCCGCGAGGAACGCCGTATTCGCTTTATTCGCGCGCTCCGCCTCCTGCCGCGCGGAGATCAGCTGCTTCTCCATGCGGTCCCGCTCGGTCACATCGCGGATCGTGCTCGAAATGAATTGCCCGGTCGCCGTCGCGACGGGACTCAGGCTGATCTCAACGGGAAATTCCTTCCCATTCTTCCTCAACCCACGCAGCTCGAGGCCCTGGCCCATCGGACGCAGCGTAGGGTCGTTGACGTAGCTCATGCGATTCCTGATGTGGCGATCGCGGAAGCGCTCGGGAAGAAGCACCTCAATAGGCTTGCCAAGCAACTCGGAACGCGAATAGCCGAACATTGACTCGGTCTGGGAATTCACCACCGAAATCACACCCTGTCCATCGACGATAACCATGGCATCCGGCGCAGTCTCGAGCAGCGTGCGAAAGTAAGCCTCGGAACCCGAAATGCTGTCGACTTCGCGAATCGTACTCGCGACAAGCATCTCGTCCTCGCCACCGATCGGCGCGAGCGACACATCAACACGAATTTCCTCGCCGCATTTGCGCCGCGCTCGGATCTCGAGGCCAGACAGCAGAGGACGCGAGTGGGGCGTCTTCGCAAAGGACCGGCGAAGATCGCGATGCTGTTCGGCGTGCGACTCCGCGACGAGATCCTCGATCGTGCGTTCAGTAATCTCGTCCGGCGAATAGCCGAACAATGCCGACGCCTTGCGATTCGCAAACACGATCTCCCCCTTCGTGTTCGAAACCAGCATCGCATCCGGCGATTCGTGCAACAGCGTTTCGAGCGCGTCTGCGGGCAGAACGGACTGCTTTTCAGGCTTTTCCTTCACGCGCGTCAATCTAGCATCCTTGCGGGTTTGTGGCACGGCGAGAGGGCCACCCACGAATCGCATCAGACCCTGCCGCCGTTTCGTATACGTATCGACACGTATGCGCCGCTGTACCGTTCCGTATAGGTCGACTCGACACCGATTGTTAAGTTGCCGTCTGGGCGCGGACTGCGATCCGCCCGCACCGTTCAAGCCTTAAAAGGACTGAAACCTTGCAATCCAAGAATGAGTACAACGACAAGGTTGTGCGTCAGTTTACGATCATGACCGTCATCTGGGGCGTGGTCGGCATGCTGGTCGGGGTCATCCTCGCCGCGCAGCTCATCTGGCCACAATTGAATTTCGACCTTCCGTTCCTGACCTACGCACGCCTGAGGCCACTGCACACGAACGCGGTCATTTTCGCATTTGGTGGCTCAGCGCTGTTCGCGACGTCCTACTACGTCGTGCAACGTACCTGCCATGTCCGGCTCGCGTTCAGCAAGCTCGCGGCGTTCACATTCTGGGGCTGGCAAACGGTGATTGTCCTTGCGGCGATCACGCTCCCGCTGGGCATCACCCAGTCGAAGGAGTATGCGGAGCTCGAATGGCCGATTGACCTGCTGATCGCCGTCGTCTGGGTGTCCTACGCGATCGTGTTCTTCACGACGATCATCCAGCGGCGTGTCAGGCATATTTACGTCGCGAACTGGTTCTACGGCGCGTTCATTATCACAGTCGCAGTCCTGCACATCTTTAACAATCTGGCGATACCCGTGTCGCTGACCAAGTCCTACCAGATCTACACCGGCGTCGTCGACGGGATGATGCAGTGGTGGTACGGCCACAACGCCGTTGGCTTCTTCCTGACGGCAGGCTTCCTCGGGATGATGTACTACTTCGTGCCCAAGCAGGCGGGGCGACCGATCTATTCCTATCGCCTGTCGGTGATCCACTTCTGGTCGCTTATTGCGATTTACATGTGGGCCGGCCCGCATCACCTGCAGTATACGTCTCTGCCGGACTGGGCGCAGACGCTCGGCATGGTGTTCTCGCTGGTGCTGCTCGCGCCGAGCTGGGGCGGAATGATTAACGGCATCATGACCCTGTCCGGTGCCTGGCACAAACTGCGCACCGACCCGATCCTGAAATTCATGATCGTTTCCCTGTCCTTCTACGGCATGTCGACCTTCGAAGGTCCGATGATGTCGATCAAGACGGTGAATGCGCTGTCCCATTACACCGACTGGACGATCGGTCACGTGCACTCCGGCGCCCTCGGCTGGGTCGCGATGATGACAATCGGCTCCGTCTACTGCCTGCTACCCCGGCTCTACAATCGCGACTCGATGTACAGCACGAAACTGATCGACGTGCACTTCTGGACATCGACGATCGGTGTCGTGCTCTACGCTGTCTCGATGTGGGTCGCCGGCATCACCCAGGGGCTGATGTGGCGTGCTGTCAACGCGGACGGAACGCTGACCTACTCGTTCATCGAATCGCTGAAAGCAACTTATCCCTACTACGGACTGCGCCTGCTTGGCGGCCTGATCTTCCTCTCCGGGATGCTGGTCATGGTCTACAACGTCTACCGCACGATCGCGGACCAGAAACCGGTCGCCGTACCGGTCATGGACCCGGCATAAGGATTTGAAATCATGAGACACGAAGCGATTGAAAAAAGCGTCAACCTGATGGTGATCCTGATTGTCGCTGCGATCAGCGTCGGCGGCCTGATCGAGCTGGTCCCGCTGATGATGAACGGAGAAGTCACGGAGCCGGCCGAGAATATCGAGCCCTACTCCCCGCTGCGACTCGCCGGGCGTGACGTGTACGTTCGCGAAGGTTGCTACAACTGCCACTCGCAGCAGATCCGGCCGTTCCGCAGTGAAACCGAACGCTACGGTCCGTACTCGATCGCCGGCGAATCGGTCTACGACCGCCCGTTCCAGTTCGGCTCGAAGCGCACTGGTCCGGACCTCGCCCGCGTCGGCAATCGTTACAGCGACGACTGGCATCGGCTGCATCTGATGGACCCGCGCGCGCTCGTGCCCGAGTCCAACATGCCGGCCTACCCGTGGCTCGCGGACAATCTCGTCGATCCTGCCTTGGTCGAACGAAAACTGAAGGTCTTGAAGACCCTTGGCGATCCGTACACCGACGAGGACATCGCCGCCGCGGCCGCCGCCGTCGAAGGCAAAACCGAGATGGATGCCATGATCGCCTACCTGCAGGGGCTTGGCACCAATCGCAGCAACCGCCGGTGATCGACATGGATATCAACCTGGTTCGCGGTGTTATCACCGCCATCGTTTTCTTCGCTTTTATCGCAATCTGGATCTGGGCGTTCAGTCGCTACGCAAGCAAGGGCTTTGAAGAGAGTGCCCTTCTGCCGCTGAACGACGATCAGGCCCCACGGGAGAACAGGGAATGAGCAGTTTCTGGCAGTGGTTTATCGCTATCGGCACGGTGAGTTTTATCGTCTGGTGCGTCTGGCTGGTCTGGTGGTCCGGCAAGCAGGGGCCGTCCGATACGGCCGACTCAGAACTGGTCGGACACAAGTGGGATGGCGATCTCGAGGAATGGAACAATCCGGCCCCGAAATGGTGGCTGTATCTGTACATGATCACGATTGCCTTCACCGTCGCCTACCTCGCGGCGTATCCGGGATTAGGCGTCTACGACGGCTTCCTGGGCTGGAGTCAGGAAGGCCAGTACGAAGAAGAAGTCGCCCGCGCGGAAGAACGCTACGCGCCGATCTACGAACGCTTCGCCGCGATGAGCTTCAGCGAGCTCGTGGTGAACGACGATGCGAATGCGCTCGGCAGCAGCCTGTATGCGAGCTATTGCAGCACCTGTCACGGCTCGGACGCGCGCGGTGCGCCCGGCTACCCGAACCTGACCGATGACGCCTGGCTGTATGGCAAGTCAGAGGACGCGATCGTCAGAACGATCACCTACGGTCGTAATGCCATCATGCCGGCACTCGGTGCCGCGCTCGGCGGTGACGAGGGTATCGACAACATGGTCACCTATGTCCAGAGCCTGTCGGATCCGTCGATCGACGGACCGTCCTCGTCGCAGGCGATGTTCGGGGCACTGTGCAGTGCCTGTCACGGCATGGACGGCAAAGGCAACCAGATGCTCGGCGGACCGAACCTGACGGACGACGCGTGGCTCTACGGCGGCTCGCGCGATGCGATTCGCTATTCCATCGTCAACGGCCGCAACGGCATGATGCCGGCGCACGGCGAATTCCTGGGCGAGAACCGCGTCCGGATTCTCGCCGCCTACGTCGCCTCGCTGTCCGACTCGGACCAGGGAATGGAATGATCCAGGAGACCTACCGCGGAGCACGTCAGTGGAGCCGGAACCAGCAGGCGGTTGCAACCGTCGTCTGGATATCGTTCCTGGCTGCCGCAATCGGCTCCGTGGTTTCATTCGCTGTTTTGGATCCGGTCATGGTCGCGGAGACGCACGGCTTCCACATCGGGCGTGAGGCAGGCTATGCCGTCGGCTTTTTCTTCTTCTGGAGCGTTGCAGGTTTCGCTTCCGCGGTCACGGCGTGGCTGGTTCGCACGGCACCGAAACGCAATAAAAAGCCATGAACGCACCACAGCAGGATGTCATCAAGCTCTTCGAGAGCGCGAAGAAGGTTTACCCGCGTGAGATGAAGGGGCGATTTGCGAGTTTGTCAAAGCTCGCGACGCTGACCTTGCTCGGACTGTTTTATTTCGTACCCTGGCTGCAGTGGGACGCGCGCCAGGCATTCCTGTTTGACCTGCCGGCACGCAAATTTCATTTGCTCGGCCTGACGCTGTGGCCCCAGGATTTTCTCTACCTCGCACTGCTACTGATCATCGCGGCCCTGACGCTTTTTTTCTTTACGGCAATTGCAGGGCGGCTCTGGTGCGGCTTTGCCTGCCCGCAGACTGTCTGGACGGAAGCGTTCATCTGGATGGAACAGTGGACTGAAGGCAATCGCTCGCAGCGCATGAAGCTCGATAAGGCACCAATGTCCTGGAACAAGTTTCGGCGCAAGGCGAGCAAACAGTTCCTCTGGGTCACGTTTTCGCTTTGGACCGGCCTCACCTTCGTTGGCTATTTCACGCCTATTCGCGAGCTGGTTATTGATGCGGCGACGCTGTCGATCGGCGGATGGTCGCTGTTCTGGGTGCTGTTCTACGGCTTCGCGACCTACGGCAACGCAGGCTACCTGCGCGAACAGGTCTGCAAGTACATGTGTCCGTACGCGCGCTTCCAGAGCGCGATGTTCGACAAGGACACGCTGATCATTTCCTACGACGAGGCGCGCGGGGAGCCGCGCGGCAGCCGTCGGCGCGGCGCTGAGCGCAGCGATCTCGGCGAC
>CAWUHY010000095.1:0-10081 GCA_963922215.1 uncultured Gammaproteobacteria bacterium
TGCGTATCAGCGTTACCGGCGTTCTGCAGGTTGAAGCCCGTTCCGGAGAACGCGTTCGTCTGCAGGTCTTCAACCTGGGTATCGTGAATTGCCACATTCAAACGCAGGTTCTGGTCCGGGAAGTCGGCCTTCATACCGATTTCAATCGCGTCCGTCGTCTCTGCCTGGAAAATCTGCGAGAAGAACGGATCGATGCGATCAGTGTTCGTGCCACCAGACTTGAAGCCGGTGCCGTACGAGCCGTAGAACATCAGGTCGTCACTTGCCATGTAAGACAGTTTGATCGTTCCCGTGGTCTGGTCGTCTTCCAGACGGTCGAAGCGGCTCGCCTGCGGCGCCAGCGGCGCCAGCGTGTAGTAGCCCCAGCCCGGCGTGTACAGCGGCGTGAACGCGGCGATGATGCCCGGCAGATTTGCAGGGTTCGTCGGATCAAGTGCGCCCGGTGCGGCCGGATTTACGGCCCAGGTCTGGATGCCGATCAGCGTGCCCTGAATGGCTGCGAGGTCGGGCGGCGGTCCGATCGGGCTGTTGATGAAGTTCGCGAACAGGTCCTTGGTTTCCTCGGTGTAACGAACACCGGCGGTGAGAATCCACGCATCGCTCAGCGCGAAATCGGCCTGTGCGAAGACAGCGAAGCTCTCGTGCTCCTGCTTCATGTCGTCGGTGGCAAACGCGCCGTCCGGGAAGGTCTCGGCAGCCATTGGCAGCGCGCCGCCGGACAGCGTGCTGACCAGGTTGACACCGTCGGTCACGGCAGCAAGCGTTGGATCAAGCCCGAAAAACGCGGTTGTATTCGCGCCCGTCGTCAGCGTCGACACGTTCGACAGGTCCTGCTGGAAGTAGTAGCCACCAACAACCCAGTTCGTCGATTCGTTCCAGGTGCCCGCGAGTCGCAGCTCCTGTGAAATTGAATCCAGCTCCGAGACATTGTTGTCCGTCAACAGACGTGCCGCGGAAAAGTCGGCGTCAATGAAGTCGGTGCTGTCGAATGAGCGAACAGCCGTGATCGACGTCAGCGTCATGTCGTCGAGATCCCAGTTCATTTCGACGGAAAGACCGGAATCTTCGTTCGTTGAACGCGGCAGGAAATTCAGGGCCTCGACGTTGTCTTCAAATCGATCTGCCGCAATGACGGGAACGCCAAGACCGAACTGCAGGAACGCATCGGATCCGGGATCGCCTGCGAAGTCGAAGAAATTATTGAGGCGAGTTACAGCCGCACAGCAGACTTCGTCAATCTCGGACATATCCGCAATAATCCGGAAATCGAGCGTATCCGTCGGGGTGTACAGGAACTGGAGTCGCGCGCCAAAGCGATCGCGATCGTTGATCACATCATCGCCAAGACCGACAACGTCGACGTAGCCATCGCGCTGACTCGAGAATCCCGTCAGACGCATCGCGAGAACATCGTCGACCATCGACAGGTTCATCGCACCACTCAAATTCGTGAGTCCGAGATCGCCGACCGTCGCCTCGACGAAGCCATCGGTTTCGTGGCTCGGCGCAACAGTCCGGATGTTCAGCGCGCCCGACGGCGTATTCTTGCCGAACAGCGTACCCTGCGGACCGCGCAGGACTTCAACGGCCTGGATGTCGACCAGGTTGTTGATGATCGAACTCTGGCGCGAACGGTAGACGCCGTCGATGTAGATACCGACCGACGACTCCAGGCCAAAGTTCTGGGCGCTGGTTCCAATACCACGAATGGAGAAGCTCGAGGTCGTTGCCGTCTGGCTCTGGCTCGAGACGAGAGACGGTGCGACCGCTGCAAGCTCGCGCATGTCCTTGATGGCAGACTCCTGCAGCATGCTGCCGGAATACGCGGTTACCGCGATCGGCACTTCCTGCAGGTTCTGTTCGCGCTTCTGTGCTGTAACAACGATTTCCTCAAGCAGGAAATCGTCCTGCGCAACCGCGGCACCCCAGGGTGCTGCAACAGCCAAAGCGAGCAGCGCGCCAGCGCCACGACGAAAGTTCAGTTTCATAGGCCCCCCTTCGGGCAGATGTCTTACTTCGTTACGTGTCGGCTGTCGTTGAACATGATCCCCGGACAGCCTTCAAAAAAAGCGTTACGCCAGATGCTTGGGCGATAACCTTAACGCGGAGTTTAACAGCATCGCCGTGACCGAAAGAAGGCCTTGCTGTCATAACGCGGGCTTTTTGGACCAAAGCGGAAAGTCAGCGATACAAAGCCGGATTCTGGATGAATTCGAAACTGTTTCGACGTTCGACGCGTTCACGCAAGTGACGTTTCTGCTCTTCGCTTAAGGACGACTGCTCCAGAAGTCGCTCAAGCGTATCGGGGTTGCGACGAGCCTGCTGGTGAATGATCGACCACTGTGCGCTGACCCGTCTGCTTTCGTCCTGGATACGATTGGTAAGCTGCATGGCGCGGTCAGCGTCCGCCCAGTGAGAATGCGAAAGCGCCTGGTATGCCGTATCGCGATCATCGGGAGATGGCATACGCGAAACCCAGGCTTCCGCTCCAGAAGGATCGTGAGATGACCACTGCGTCAGTACGTTTCGCATCGTGTGTTCGCGCATGTTCTGGTCTTCGATGGATGACGCGAGACTCAGGGCTTTTTCGGGCGACCCGGCACTCATGTTGGCGAGAGTTGACGTTGCCGCGTCTCTTGCCGGTCCTGCCGACATTCCGTCCAGCATCATGAAGGCTCGGTCCGGATTGGTCTGCGCCAGGTGCTGCACCAACGTTGACTGCGTTTGTGCGTAGCTAGCAGTTCCACGCAATCGATTGGTGAATTGCGTAGCGGCATCCAGATCACCGTTCTGAACAAGCTGCCCGACGATTGCGACGTGCCAGATTTCACGGGACCCTTCGTCAATGCGTGGCAAGGCTGCTATCGCAAGATTGACATCGTGACGCGCGAGCGTCCGGCCGATCGCGATCATGCTCGAACGATCGACGCGCGACGGGTCAGCAAGAACCCAGTTCAGCGCCGTCTCCGGCTCCCTGAACGCCGCATTTTGCAAGACCATTTGCCGGGTTTGCGCGTTCATCTGGGTGTCCGGGAGCGACTCCAGCAACGACAAAGCCTTGCCTGGGTCGGTCTGAACGATCGCGTTGAGAACCGTCTGGACAGGTTGAAAATTAGCCCCCTGCGCTGCCGCCTCACGCGCGATTGAGAACGCGAGTTCCGGCTGGTCTTTTGCCATCGCCATGATCACGGTTGCCTCGAGCTCGTCGCGTTGGTGTTTCGGCAAGTTGGAAGAGCGCGCCCAGGCGAGCGCACCTTCCGGGTCACGATTTGCGTAGATCTGCGCGATGGACGATGACAGCACCTGTCGGTGCCGTGGCGAGGTCGCAAGCTCAAGGAGTTCGATAGCACGCGGAAGATTCGATTCCGCGAGGGATTGGGCAGCCATGTGGAACATTCCGTCGTCCTGCCCGCTGCCGTTCAACGTGGCAAGCACCGCCGACTCGGGATCGGCCTGCACGCCGAAAGCGCGCATCTGCATTTCGAGCATGCGTGTAATGTCATCGTTGCCGGTGGATGCTAGCAGCTCGGAAAGCTGGTCTGATTTGAACGCGGACAAAGACTGTGCCAGCGCCATCGTTCCACGCTGTCGCGTCATGCCTGCGGGCAGCTCGCGAACGTAGTTCACGGCGCCCTCAAGATCGTGTTCCGCGAGAAACGTCACGTACTCAAGTTTGACCGTCGCATCCGGTTCGATGCCCAGCGCCTCGGAAATACGAAGCACACTTTTGGTTTCAACGAAGCCGTGCGCACGAAACATCGCAATCGCCGCGCGGTAACGGTCATCACGGTTGCCGATCCTGCTCGCACGATCCAGCGCCGCGTCGAGATCAGCCGTTGACCAGACCGTCCACACCTGGGCGATCCAGCGTTCCCGATCCGCCGACTCGAGGCCATAGGCGACATCAACAGCCAGGACGGGATCGACGTCGACGAGCCGCGCGAGCAATGTGCCGAGGAACTGTCGACGAGTCGACGCATCATTGATGCGCGCTGCTTCGTTCACAAGACCCACAAGTTGCCCGGCGCTCGCACGCGAGCTCAGGCTGTACAGAGCCGCGTTGCGGCTGAACGGAGTTGGTAGCTGCAGCACAGCAGGCAGGGAATTCAGTTCGACGTAGTCGTTGTTACGGTGCTCATCCGCCTCCTCGACCGTCATCGTAGATTCGCTAATGCTCAGCGATGTACCGTCTGGCGATCGCGAGTCCGCCGAGAGAAACGCAAAGACGAGGCTGCCGCCGATCGCGGCGCCGAGTGACAGGGCCAACAGGAAGTTCTTCATCGTGCCTCCCGACAATCAGTCCTGGGCAGCGAACTCCGTATCCAGTCGTTCCAAAAGCGCGATTGCCGGCTGACGGAAATAGGCGAGCCGGCTGTCGAGCGTGTTGCGAAACGCGGCCTGGCGCGCATGCTCCATCGCGCGCGACGGTTGTCCGATACCTTCGTAGGCTACTGCCATGAAGTATTGCACGATCGGGTTGTTCGGGTCTGCCTTGTTAAGATTCTCGAGGGCCTCGGCATATTTCCGGTTGAGAACGTCCGCAAAGCCGTGAAGCTGGTAGACGCGCCGCTTCTCGTACTCTGAGCCACCCTCGCGAATCTCCCGCTCGTATTGCTGCAGATATTTCGCAGCCTTCAGGGAATCGCCGCTCTGGAGTGCCGCAAGCGCGGCCTTGTACAGAAACTGGAATTTCGCTTTGCGCTTGCCGCCGTCGCTAATCGGTGCTTCGCGCAGCAATTCGTACGCGGTCCTGAAGCTGCGTAGCGCGGCATCGGATTCGCCGCGGAACACCTGCACGTCGCCGATCAGCTCTGCCGCCATCGCCTGGCGCGGAAGATCGTTTTCCTCCTTCGCGCGCGAACCAATTTCACGGGACACGGCGATTGCCCGGTCGAGGTCGCCGGCGTAGAGATACGCAACGCGCTCTGCCAGTCGCGCCATGTACTCTTCGGGCCCGTTGCGCGCCTGCCGAAGCATTTCCCTGGCAACCTGCGCTGCCTCCTCGTGTTCGCCGAGCAGCGAGTGATTGATGACAATGCCACGATATGACGCCACGAAGTGCGGATCGATCGAGAGCGCCTTGCGATACATCGCGATTGAATCGCGATAGTCGCCCGCCTCCATCAACAGTTCCGCGTAGGAGTCGTAGGGATTTGCCTGGTCCGGCAAAAGTTCGACGTAGCGTTCGAAGACTGCCTTGGCCTCATCGAAGTCGCCCTGGCCGCGATGCGCGTAACCCAGCATGTTGTAGGCCGCCGCGAAATCCGGCGCGATCTGAATTGCGTGCCCGAAGTGTTTTTCCGCCTCGGCATATTGCCGAACCGCCATGTGGAAAATGCCGAGCCGCAGATGCGCACGCTCGTCGTCCGGGTACAGCGCAATGAGTTTTTTGAGGATTTGCGCCTGGTCTTCGCGACGCCCTTCCGAGCCGGCGCGAAACGCCTTGATCATCAGCTGTTCGCCAACCGACGCCGTCTGCATGTGTTTCTCGGCCGCTTCGAGGCTTTCGAAAAACTTGTTCGCGTCTTCCGCCGCCATCGCGCGTTTCAGGTGCGCGAGCGCGAAACCCGGATCTTCGCTGATCGCCTTTTCGAACCAGTGCGCCGCATCGCCGTAGCGCAGCGCCTCGACGAGCTCCCGCCCTTTCAGGTAAGCATCACGGGCCGCCTCTGACTCCGTTGACACGGGAATCTTCAGAAGCTCGTCTCCCGCAGGCAGACCGGTCGGCTCGTCGGAGCAGGCCAGCAGCAGGACTGAGAGAAGAACGGCAGTAATCGTGCGAATCATCGGGCTCTTACGGGTAGAAACACATCATCGTGATCGGTGGTCTCTTTGGCAGCGCTTCGTCTGAGAAGTTCGCCTCAATCTGCCCACTGTCGCACGTTTTTGTGCGCCTGTACCGCTTTTATCCCGGAAGTGCGAACGAGCCCACACGCTCCTCTGCGCGCTGGTACGCCTCGCGCTGGCGAATTCGGGCAAGAAAATCGCCGATTTGGGGGTATTCGGCCGAGATTTCGCTGCGCCCGTCGAGGGCCTCCATGCAATAACTCATTTGAATATCGGCGGCACTGAATTCTTCGCTCGCGAACCACGGACGCGCAGCCAAGGTCTTCGCAATGAAGCCCGTATGCTTTTTGACGTTGTCATTCAGATAGCCCTCGCGGACCTTGCCGGTAATGCCCTTCGCGATCGGCTTGATGAAAAACGGCATCGGCGCCTCGTCGATACGTCGCAGCACAATTGACAGCAGCATCAGCGGCATGAAAGAGCCTTCCGCATAGTGCAGCCAGAACGTGAATTCACGGCGCGCGTCGGTGCCCACCGCCGGACGCATTGAACCGTCGTCGTAGGTATCCAGGAGATACTCGATGATGGCCGCTGACTCCGCGATCGTCTTGTCGCCGTCTGTCACGACCGGCGATTTGCCGAGCGGATGCACCTTTTCAAGCGAATCCGGCGCGAGCATCGCTTCGTCGTCACGTTGATAGATTTTCACCTCGTAATCGACGCCGAGCTCTTCGAGCAGCCACGCGATGCGCTGCGATCGGGAATTCTCAAGATGATGCAGTACGAGCATGTCGTGCACTCCTTAAATAACTTTCAGAGCAGGCTCTGCATGTGTGCCCGCATTTTCTCGCGGGTCCTCGCATCCGGTAGCCGCCCGAATCCGGCAGAGAGATTGTCAACGGCGTGCTTCGGGTTCGCGGTTTCGGTCAGGACACAGTTGACCGCGGGATGCGACAATATGAACTTCAATGAAAACTGCGCCCAGCTCTCGCAATCGAATTCGGCCGCCCATTCGGGTAGCGGATGCCCGCTCACGACGCTGAAGTATTTGCCGTTAATGAACGGCCGATTGATCATCACCGCGACACCGGCATCCATGGCCGTCGGCAGCACGCGTTCCTCGGCTTCCGGTTCAAGAATCGAGTAGTTCACCTGCAACACGTCGAGTGTGCCGGTCTTCATCAACGCGATCATCGTGTCGTAGTAGCTCGACTGGTGACGAGCTGTACCGATGCGTTCGGTCAATCCCTGCTCCTTGAAGGCGACCAGAGTTTCCCAGTGCGCGTCAACCTGGTCGGTAAAGCACTGCATCAGTGGCAGCTTTTCGCGGCCGAAGGCCTTTTGCAGGCTGACAGCCTCATCGCGCGCGGTCGCCGCATCACTGATATCAAAATAGGCTCCCGGCAAAATAGCGTCTGCGGCTCCGGCCGCCGCGGCAGCCTCGGCGACAACGAACCGGCTAACGCCGCCGCAGTCGACATAGCGACCGCCCGCCTGGTGCAGCAGGCGCAGCAGACGGGTGCTGGTCGCGATATCGCTCTCGCGGAATGCGACTGAATTGCCAAGACCGACGACCGGCAGCTCGACGGCCGTACCCGGCAGCTTCCGCGTGCGCATGCTGCCCTCTGCAAGTGACGGTGCCACCGCGTGAAAGGCAGCGCCTGCACCGGCGATCAGAATGTCACGGCGATTGAACATCGACGAACGCCCCCGTTTAGTTGTCCTTATGACCAAGCTGATCCCACAGGTAACTGTAGATCAGCGCTTCGTTGCGAGCAGCCTGCGTGTTGTCGGATGCACCCGCATGCCCACCGACCATGTTTTCGAAGTAATACAGGTCGTGCCCCATTTCCATCATACGCGCGACCATTTTCCGAGCGTGTGCCGGATGCACCCGCTGGTCCCGCGTTGATGTGGTGAAGAACGCTTTCGGGTATTCAACATCGGGCTTGATGTTGTGGTACGGCGAATATTCCTTGATGAATTCCCAATCGTCGGTATCCGGATCACCGTACTCGCCCATCCAGGATGCGCCGGCAAGCATCTTGTTGAAGCGCTTCATGTCCAGAAGCGGAACCTGCACGACGACCGCGTCATAGAGATCGGGGCGTTGCGTCAGCATGACGCCGGTCAGGAGTCCGCCGTTTGAACCACCTCGGATACCGAGGTGGTCCGGGCTCGTGATGCCGCGGTCGATCAGGTCTTCTGCGACAGCAATGAAATCGTCATAGGCGTTCTGACGTTTCTCGCGCAGGGCGGCCTGGTGCCAGGCAGGACCGTATTCACCACCGCCCCGGATATTCGCGAGAACATAGACTCCGCCGCGTTCGAGCCAGCTGTGGCCGAGCGTTCCGCTGTAAGCCGGCAGGCGGCTGACCTGGAATCCGCCGTAGCCGCCGATTAGCGTTGGCGCCTTGCCGTCGGCCTCGAAACCTTTCGGCGTGACCAGAAAATACGGAACCTGTGTGCCGTCCTTGCTCGTCGCGAAGAGTTGTTCGACGCGCATCCCATCTGCATTGAAATATTCGGGTTGCTTGCGGATTGCGGTCGAGGTGTCCCCGCCATCATCGGAGACATACAGCGTGTCGGGCTGCAGGAAGTCCTCATAGCTGTAGAAAAACAGGTTCGTCCTGTCATCGGTGCTCAGTATGGAGACGCGGCCGACGTCGGGCAGGTCGACGGCCTCGCGCGTCCACTCGCCATTGGAGAATGAGAGCCGATCGAGCTTGCTAACCACATTGTCGAGCACACCCAAGAGAATGTAGTCGCGGGTCGATGAGATGCCGTTACGCGTCAGTGCCCGAGTCGGGGTCGGTTCAAACAACACGTCGAAATCGCGTCCGCCTGCAAGAAAGTCGTCGAGCGCGATCGCAATAACGGAGCCCTGCGCGTAAGTCTCACCAGCTGGTGCCCAGTCGGATGTCAGTTCGACGATGACCTGGCCTTTGAAGATTGTCGAAAACCGAGAATCTGCCGGTAGATCGAGCTCGACGAACTCGCCGTCGCCGTTCATCAGGAATTTCTGTGTCGTAAAAAACGTCGGGTAGCGCATCGCGACATCGTGCGGCGTATCGCCGTCCCAGATCCTGGAGACACCGCTCGCCACATCCTCGACTTCACCTGCGAATATCTCTTCGGCCTCCTCAACCGGCTCGCCGCGTTCCCAGAGTCGCGTCGTGCGCGGGTAGCCGGACTCGGTCAGCGAACCGTCGCCGAAATCGCTGCCGACAAACAGCGTATCTTCGTCGACCCAGCTGAGATTGGACTTTGCCTCCGCCAGGAAGAATCCGTTTTCGACAAACTGCTTCGTCACAGTATTGAACTCGCGGACGACCGTCGCGTCGGCACCGCCGCGGGACAGTCGAAGCAGGCAGCGCTCGTATTCCGGGTACAGGCACTCGACGCCCTTCCACACCCAATCTTCGCCCTCTGCGTCGGCAAGCGCGTCGACGTCGAGGACCGGTTCCCAGTTTTCGCGGCGGGCAACGTAGTCGTCGATCGTCATGCGCCGCCAGAGTCCACGAATATAGTTGTCGTCTTTCCAGAAGTTGTAGACATAGCCGCCGCGGATTGCGGGAGATGCGATGCGATCATCGGAGTTGTAAATCTCGAGATTCCGGTCGCGCAGTTCCGCATACGTCGAAAGGGCTTCCAGGTATGAGAGAGATTCCGCGTTTCGTTCACGCGCCCAATCAAGCGCGCGCTCGCCTTCGACCTCTTCCAGCCAGAGGTAGGGATCGTTTTCGAGGGACACGATTTCTTCCGATTCGGGGTCGTTGGATTTGTCGCAGCCTGCCGCGCACATGGCAAGCAGGGTGACGGTCGCAAGACGATGCATCGCACTTACTCCTTACGTTTGTGGCGCGCAGGAGAATAGCACTTCGCCGCAATGCCATTTGTAACGAAAGCTGCGCGAGCCGGGTGCGAGCGCTCTATAATGCGTGTCCTTCGCCTCGCAAAGAGCCTGCGTTCAATAAAAAAATCTCAAGGGACACAATGACCTCCGCGAACATCATCTACACCAAGACAGACGAGGCTCCCGCCCTCGCAACCTATTCCCTCCTTCCGATCGTCCAGGCCTTTGCCGGGACTGCCGGTCTCGCCGTCGAGACACGAGACATTTCCCTCGCGGGACGAATTCTTGCGAACTTTCCCGACGCGCTGAGCGACGATCAGCGAATCGGTGACGCGCTGAAGGAGCTCGGCGAGATCGCGAAGACGCCGGAAGCGAACATCATCAAGCTGCCGAATATCAGCGCTTCCGTTCCGCAGCTTGCCGCGGCGATCAGCGAAT
>CAWUHY010000096.1:0-10080 GCA_963922215.1 uncultured Gammaproteobacteria bacterium
ATGGCCGACTGCCGCGGCATGCGTATGGGCTACGCGCCGCTCTTACAACTCGTCGAGCCCGCGATCGCACAAGGCGTCAAGCGCCTCGGCATCATCGGTATTCCCTGCCAGGTCTACGCGCTGCGTGCGCTGGAAGACGAGCTCGGCCTCGACGCGCTGTACGTCATCGGTACGCCCTGCTCCGACAACACGACGACTGAGCGCTTCCACGAATTCCTCGCGCTGCTGTCCGAACGGCCGAACGAAATCTGCTACCTGGAATTTCGCGCCGACTTCAAGGTCGAGATCCGTTTCGACGACGGTGAAGTGCGCGAGATCCCGTTTCTCGATTTACCAATCTCGAAGCTGCCCTCCGACTTTTTCCCGCTGACCTGCCGCACCTGCGTCGACTACACGAATGCGCTGTCGGACCTCACCGTCGGTTACATGGCGGGGCGCGGCGAACAGTGGCTGGTCGTGCGCAACGAGAAAGGAGCTTTCCTGAAATCGCTACTTGGCGATGAGCTGATCGCCGAGCCCACGACGAGCAGCGGCAAACGCGACGGCTCCGTGCGCGGCTTTCTGAAAAACACCGAGCGCGCAGCCGGCGGACTGCCGCTGCGGCGCATGCCGGACTGGCTGCGCCCGGTTGTGAGTTGGCTGATGCCGAAGGTCGGGCCGAAAGGCGAGGAGTTCGCGCGAGCGCGCGTCGAGATGAAAGCGATCGAAACCGTGCTGCACCTGCGGCGCGAGAGCCCGGCCAAGATGAAGAACATGGTGCCGTCCCACGTCTGGGATCTCGTCGCGCGCTACGGATTGACGCCGACCGATAAAGAAACACGTCGCGACTCTTGACGAGCCGCGACGTGCAAAGCTAACCGCCTGAATCAGTTATTCGCGAGGGATGGATACGCTGTGATCGCGTCGGCTCCGCCCATCGGCTTGTTCTGACCCTGATGGCAGGTCGCACAGTACGCCTTCGGAGCGTCACCGAGTTCCTGTCCCAGACGGTTTGCGGGGTACTCTGGCTCGAGCGGAATCAGGTAATCCGAATTCAGCGCTCTCACCATGTTCAGCCCATGATGCGCCGTGACGCGCATCGGTGTGCTTTCTTCCCAGTTTTTGAAGTTGCGACTGTTGTGACAGTAGGTGCAGTTCACGCCCAGTGAGCTGGACCAGTTCATCATCAGCGCATAGGTGTGTTCCGCGTCCTTGATGCCCGGGTCCGGCGGCGATGGAGCACCCGCCTTGTTTCCGGCCAGGCGGACGTCGTTGCCGTCTGCTTCGACGAGATACTGCATCAGGATGTCCGACGGCAGTGACGCGAGACCAACCAGCGGGTCCGGACGATTCTGTCCGTCACGCCAGCCCGTCGCCGGTGAATTGCCGTAGGCGCTCTCACCCTGTTCGAACCAGATGTACTCGGGCACGTTTTTGCCGCGGTGACAGGTGTAGCAGTTCACACCGGCGCCGCCGACGTGGTTGCCCCATTCCGCATTGACGTGCTGGGTCATCTGGATCATGCGCCGCGAAACGACCTTGGTGTACATGTCGTCGTTCGCGAAGTTGTTGCCCTGGTGGCAGTAGTTACAGCCCTGCTCCGGCGACACCCACTGCGTGATCGTCGTCATGAGTCGGGTGAATTCCGCAACGGACAGGTCGCCGAGCACCTGCACATTCTCGTAAACCTCACCCGCTTTCGGACCGGCAGATGGTGCAGCCGGCAGAGCCGCCGGATACTCCATCGGGCCCATTGGCGCGTTCGCATCCTGCACATCAACGATCGCCGTGCCGCGGAAGCCGTGTTGGGTCGACTCCGGGTCCGGGATGTCGCAGGCCGAGACGAGCGATACAAGTCCGACAGCAGCCAGCAGTTTTGTCATTGTTTATTTGATGTCCGCTCTCCTACGATGCCGGATCGCTGACACCCGGGTAATACTCTGGGTATTGCGGCACGAGCCCGTGCTCCAGCCCCCAGAGGTACCAGTTGTCGACGACCGTGCCGGTCAGAAGAATGCCGATCCCGCCGGTTACGCAGGTCAGGAAAGCAAACCACCACGCCCAGCGGTGAATGGATTCAAACGAGGCATTAAAGCCCATCGTCCAGCGCCAGAAGATTGCGCCACGTTCTGCTGCGGTTCCGCGATCGACGATCTGCTCGACTTCGCGGTGCGCGCCGTAGTTGCCGGACGCCAGGATCGTGGCGCCGTGCATCGCGAACAGCAGGACCGAGCCGTACAGGAACGCGATCGACAGCATGTGGAACGGGTTGTAGAACAGATTCCCGTAGCGCAGCGAGAACGCCGTCGTCCAGTCGAGGTGCGGGAAGATGCCGTAGGGCACGCCCTCACTCCAGCTGCCCATCAACAGCGGACGGATGAAGCCGAGCACGAGAAACAGCCAGATCGCACCGGCAAAACACCAGGCAACGTGCGTGCCCATGCCGAGCTGCGTCGCCCGGCGGTACATGCGTACCCACCAGGTCAACACCGCGACGGTGAGACAGAAGCCGGCGATCAGGTGCCAGCCGCCTTCGTTCAGCGGCGGAAAGCTCAGGCCGTATTCCGGCGGCGGCGGCTCCAGTGCAAGCCACGGAAGTAGACGGACAAACTCGATCGGGTCCCAGCCCACCGAGGCCATCATGTTCAGGCCGACGATTTCGAAGGCCAGCAAACCGAAGACGATCGAGATCAGCCCCAGCGTGCCGAGATAGCCCGGCCCGACCTGTGCGTCACCAACCTTGCCAAGCAGCCGACTGAAGCCAGCGCCGGTCCGCTCAAAGATGTTGCCGGGAGGATGCGGTACGCCCGGTTCGGGAGCGCCGTGCACCTGTACGCGGTTAAAAATGTTTTGATAAGTCGCCATGATCGCCCCCTAGCTCCAGACCGGCAGGTTGAGCCACCAGTCGTACCATTCGGGCCAGCCCCTGGTCCAAAACGGTCCGCTGATCACAATGCAGATCGCACTCCAGATACCGGCGTTCAGCGCGAGAAACAGGCCGAGCCTGTGAATGCCGAGCGAGCCGATCGAGTACTGGATCGTGTCCCGGAAATAGCTATTCTCGTGGTAGTTCGTCTTGACGGTGTCCCCTTTCTTGTGGGGATTCGTCGCCGACAGGATGGCGCCGCCGTGCAGCCCGAGTGCGAGCGTGGTCGTGAAGAAGAACGTCACGGCCAGCATGTGCGCCGGGTTGTAGTGGAAGTGCAGGTACTGGTAGCCGGTGTTCGACACCCAGTCCAGGTGGCTCATGATCCCGTACGGGAATCCGTGGCCCCAGGCACCCATCAGTACCGGTCGAATCACAACGAGCGTGACGTAGGCCAGGACGGCCACGCTGTAGGCGATCGGTACGTGATAGTTCATTCCGAGTTTTCGGCTGATCTCCGCCTGTCGCAACGCCCACGAGACAAATGCGCCAATCGCGCAGATCGTGATCAGTTGCCACAACCCGCCCTCTTTCAACGGGGCGAAACCGAGACCGTAACTCAGGTCGGGTGGTGCGATATTGATCTGCCAGATATTCCACGTTGGACCGATCGCGGCGCCGTAAAGAATGAAGCCGATTCCCAGTAGCGTGAAAAAGATGGTCGTGACACCGAAGAATCCGACGTAGAACGGCCCGACCCAGAAATCGAATAGATCCCCGCCGAGCAGCGTTCCACCGCGTACCCTGTATTTTTGTTCAAAGCTCAGCATAGACATTGCTGTTCACCTCCGACGCCAACCCAACAATCGGCGTCATCGACAGATGTGTCCGCGGCAATACAAATGGCGGCGAACCAACTGCGCTCGAGAGCGCAGCCAGTTCGACCGCCTGTTTTGCAGTCGCGCTTCACTAGACCCATCGAGACTGAGTGATTGCTGCGTCTTCCAGTTGCAGGGAAGTCGGAGCAACGGGCTCAGCCGATGCTTGCGGACCTTCAATCCAGTTAAACCTGTCGGTTCCCAACAGAATGAAATGGATCAGGATGGCAAGTACGAAAAGAAAAACGGCCATGCCAACGAGCGCACGACGCGGATCAAAAATTAACCAGATTCTCCACATTTTTCTTCTCCTAGGTTAGGCGAGTCACAACGCTCTGCGCGAACGCAGAAACGGTGTCAGAAACCGCTGCATAACCCTCTGGTCCGGGGAACCAGGGACGCCATTGCCAAACAAGGAAATGGGCAACGATTGCTATCGCCGTGAACACGAGGAAACCAAGCATGAAATACTTGTGAAACTCCTTGGCCTCCCTCGAACTAAAGCCTGTTCCAGACTTATTTTCGTCAGACATTTTTATTACTCCTCAACACAAGTCGACAATGTGTTACCGCGAAAACCCTCGCGGCAGGGGTTTGCAGAACGTTGCCGCTCTGCGAACGCGGTATCAGACCGAGAACACCGTCCCGGTCACTGTTGTGGATATGCTTTGCGCCTCTTTAATGACGGAGCGATAGCCCTTCGACGACGCGGACCACGGTCGCCATCGCCAACCAGACAGGCGAGCCAGAACTGCGACAGGCAGGAAAACCGCGAAGCAGATCATCCAGATAAACCGGCACGACCAGACTTCGTTCTTTCTTAAACCCCGTGTCAGGGAACTGTTCCGTTGCATCTTCGTTTCTCCAGCATCGACCGCCGATTGCCCGGCGGCCTTCATCAGGCCGCTCTCGGACCTGCCACTTCAGCGGCAGCTTCGAAGCATTCGAGCGAGACTGTGTTTTCGTCCCGGTCGCGTGCCAGCGTTTCTGCCGCATCACGTAATCGTTTTGTCGCCGAGATCCGGATCAGGATCGGCTTCGTTGCGACCAGCGCTTCGAGTGCGCGCTGCGCGTCGTCGCTCCAGGTCAGTTGGTCTTCCCGCGCGCCGGCCGGTGTCGGGTCAGCCTTGTCGAGCTCGGAGCCCAGCGGAAGAATGTTGAACAGCGCATCGAACAGCGCGTTGCAGACTTCCTGCACGACGTAGGTCGCACCGCCGTAGCCCATGAAGGGCGTGCCCGTGTGGCGACGGATAATCGAGCCCGGGAACGACGCAGGGATGTAGACACCGTGTGCACCCGACTCTGCGAGATACATACGTTCGTTGTAACTGCCGAACACGACGAGCGGGTTTTGTTCTTTCAGCGCGTCTTTGACCGCCTGGTTGTCCGGCTTGACGCCGGCGCGGCGCTCGACGGTAATGCCGCAGGGCATGCCGAGGTCGTTCTCGAGGAAATTCTTCAGGCCGCGCGTGTAAGTCTCGTTCGCGACGATCGCAATGCTTGCTGTGCCGAAGAAATCCTGCGTGACTGAACGCCACAGATCCCAGAGCGGCTTGATCGTCGTGTGCTTTTCCTGCTCGATGAACGGCTCGGGATCCAGGCCAAGAATGTCGCCGAGTTCGCGCAGGAATTTCGTTGTGCTGTGCAGGCCGATCGGCGCCTGCAGGTAGGGGCGTTCGAGTGCTTCGCACAGCCCGCGACCGAATTCGCGGTACATGCAGATGTTTGCGTGTGCGTTCGCGAGCTTCGGGACGTCTTTCAAATGACTGCCGAGCGGGAACGTCAGGTTGACCTCGGCGCCGATGCCTTCCACGAGTCGACGGATCTCTGCGAGGTCGGACGGCATGTTGAACATGCCGTAGCTCGGGCCGATGATGTTGACGCGCGGTTTCTCGCCGTCTTTTACCGGCTTGACCGGCGGCACCTTGCCCTTCTTCGGTCCCCATTCGGACCACAGCCAGAACATCGCGCGGTCGGCGCTCTGCCACTGGTCTTCGTCAATCGTGCGCGGCAGGAAGCGTTTGATCTTCGTGCCTTCCGGCGTGACGCCGCCGCCGATCATCTCGGCGATCGATCCCGTCACGACGACGCTCGGCATCGATGATTCGAGCACGGCGTGCGCGCGTTTCATCGCGCCTTCCGTACCGTGCTGGCCGAGCTCGTCTTCGGACAGGCCCGTCACAACAATCGGCAGTTCATGCGGCGGCAGGCCGTCCGTGTAATGCAGGACTGACGTCACCGGCAGGTTTTCGCAACCGACCGGGCCGTCGATGATGGTCTGCAGGCCTTTGACGGCCGCAAAAATATAGACGCTGCCCCAGTAGCCGCCGGCGCGATCGTGATCGAGCACTAGCATGAGGCTGCTCCTGCCGGACTCTTTTCCCAGACACCGGCATTGTCGGCCTGGCCGACGTCTTCAAAGAATTCACGCATCACGTCGAAGCGCGCTTTCTGCGCCAGCGCACTGTTGATCACCTGCGCGAGCGAGCCCGGTCCCGGAATACCCATCAGCGGGCGCGCGGAAATGAGGTTCGTGAAGTACAGCGACGGGATCGCCGCTTCTTTCGCTTTCTGCACAACCGGCGTCGTACCGATCGCGAGGTCAGGCTCGAACTCCTGCATCGCCGCGAGATCGTCTTCGAGCGACGCGCGGAATTTCACGATGACGCCCTTCTCTTCCAGCCACTCGCGGTCCGCTGCGCTCCACGGCGTCTTCGGACAGGCGGTGCCGACGTAGCGGAGATCGGCGCCGCACTCGATCAGCATGCGCGCGACGAGCAGTTCGGAGCCTTCATAGCCCGACAGTGTCAGGCGGCCCTTGATCGGCGACGCTTTCGCCGCGGCGCTGATCGCCGGTACGAAGCGACCGATCGCAGCATCGATCTTCGCCTTCTTGATGTTGTAGGCCTCGCCGATGGCCTTGAGCCAGTCGCGCGTGCCGTGTTCGCCAACCGGGCCGGAGCCGATGACGGTGCGCCCCGCCGCCTGGAACTCGCGCACGGATGCGGTGTAGAAGGGATGAATCGCCGCGACGACCTGGCTGTCGAGCGCTGCGTAGAGTTCACGCCATTCGCGCGTCGGAACAACAGGACCCGCCGCAAGCCCCATCGGCTCGAGCAGCTGGGCGATGCTGACCGGGTCCGCCGGGAACATCTCCCCGAGCAGCGTCACGGTCGGTAACTGTTTGCGATCTCTAGGCGCGGGTACGGGGCCGGCTTCGACTTCCTGCCGCGCGTACTTCAGCATCGCGCCGGCGAGGATGTCTTTCGCTTCGGCATGTGTCGGTACGCCGAAGCCCGGCACATCGATGCCGATGATGCGCACGCCGTCGATCTCACGCGGCAGCATTTGCAGAGGCACGCCGCTTGCCGTCGGCACGCAGAGATTGGTCACAACGATCGCGTCGTAGTGTTCCGGGTCCGCCATCTCGTGCACGGCGTCGCGGATATCTTCATAGAGCTTGCCGGTGACCAGCGTCTCGGAATTGAACGGCACGTAGCCGACGGTTCGGCGCGCACCGTAGAAATGCGATGTGAACGTCAGGCCGTACACGCAGCAGGCGGAGCCGGACAGAATCGTGCCCGTACGCTTCATGCGCAGACCGACGCGCAGACTGCCGAACGCTGGACACATGCTTTGCGGCTGGTCGTGCGGTCCGACGGGGTAGTCTTTTTCGTATTGCTCGAGCACACCGGACTTGCCCGCCTTCGCGGCAGCCTTTTTCATCTCGTCCGTTGAGTGACAACCGCCGTCGGCGGCAGGCTTCGCGTCGTCGACAATCGTGTCGAATGCGACGTCGTCCTTCCCTGTCAGTTTCTGTTTTGTTTCAGCCATGCTTGTCGTTGTCGTTTATCCGGGCTGTTGTTGTGATCAGGCTTCGTCGTAGACCACTTCGAGCGAAGGCTTCGGTGTGAATGCCTTGCCGCACATGTCTTCCGCGGTTGCGGGCTCGAGTCGTCCGCCGCCGTCTTCGTCCTTGCTGTCGAAGAGATTCAGCAAACCGTCCTGGTCGAGCGGTTCGGGCAGCAGCGGCGGTGCGTCGGCAACGCCTTCGCCAAGCTGTTCGAACAGGCCGGCCCACTCGGTGCCGGGGCGGCCGATGATTTCGTAGTTCGCGCTCTTCTTGCGGATGTCGTCGTCCGCCGGAATGGCGGAGAGCACGGGGATGCCGACGGCGTCTGCGAACTTCTGTGCTTCGCCGGTTCCGTCGTCCTTGTTGATGACCATGCCGGCGACACCGACGTTGCCGCCGAGCTTGCGGAAGTACTGCACCGCCGAGCAGACGTTGTTCGCAACGTAGAGCGACTGCAAATCGTTGGAGCCAACGACAATCACCTTCTGGCACATGTCGCGTGCAATCGGGAGACCGAAGCCGCCGCAAACGACGTCGCCCAGGAAATCCAGCAGGACGTAGTCGAAGTCCCAGTCGTGGAAGCCAAGTTTTTCCAGCAGCTCGAAGCCGTGAATGATGCCGCGACCACCGCAGCCGCGACCGACTTCCGGTCCGCCGAGCTCCATCGCAAACACGCCGTCGCGCTTGAAGCAGACGTCGCCGATCTCGACCTCTTCGCCCGAAGCCTTCTTCTTCGAAGACGTCTCGATGATCGTCGGACAGCTCTTGCCGCCGAACAGGAGCGAGGTGGTATCGCTTTTCGGATCGCAGCCAATCAGCAGAACTTTCTTGCCCTGCTGGGCCATCATGTAAGACAGGTTGGAGAGCGTGAAGCTCTTGCCAATCCCACCCTTGCCGTAGATCGCAATGACTTGCGTTTCCTTCGCTGGCTCGCCCGAGGCAACCGGGTCCGGGTCGATCGCCGCCTCGTCCCGCAGGCGATCACGAAACTCGATCGTCGCGTCCACGGTATGTTCGGTCGGCTTGGCTTTTTCGAGCATCAGGACCTCCAGTCCAGGATCATCTTCAGGCAGTCAGGGTCGTTGAACGCCAGCGGATACGCCGCTTCCGCGTCGCTGGCCCTGCTGGTGTGGGTAATAAGGTTCTTGAGCGACAGTGCGCCGGTGTCGATCAGCGAGCGGACCTGGCGCAGGTCGTCGGGCTTCCATTCGGCCGCGATGCGAAGGCGCGCTTCACGCATGAACGCAGGCGGGAATGTGAACGACAGCGGCTGTGCGTAGAAACCCGCGAGCACGATCTCGCCGCCGTGAGACAGCCGCTGCACGATGGTGTCGATCACTGTCGGGTCGCCGCTTGCGTCAAGGATGCGGGAATAGTCACGACGCTCATCCTCGTCCGGATGCACGACCGCATAGTCGGTCGCACCGTCGCGACGCCGTTCATTCGTTTCCCAAACGGTCGGCGCCTCGTCGCCGAGCGCAATAGTCAGCCGGGCAAGGAGGCGACCGAGGACGCCGTGGCCGATGATCAGCTCGGGTAAAGCAAGCCGATCGCCGTCGAACAGCGCGTGATGCGCGGTCGCGGCGAGTGCCAGCAGGATCGCTTCCTGCTCCAGGGATTCGTCCACAACGATGAGCTTTTCTTCATTGACCACGAGTCGCGAAGAAGCACCGCCGAACAGACCGCGGATGTCGCCATAGCAGGATGCGCCGGACACGAAGACGCGCTGCCCGATTTTCAAACGCTGTGTGGAATTGGTGTCGGTGATACGCCCAACCGTTTCGTATCCCGGAACAAGGGGATAGCCCATGCCGGGAAATGGTGGCATCGCGCCGGACCAGAGCAATTTTTCCGTTCCGGTACTGATCCCGGACCACTCAACATCAACGACGACCTGGCCATGGCCTGGTGGAGCGAGATTGAGCTGCCGGACCGAAACAGCCTGCGGCTGTTCGAACACCACCGCTTGCGCTGCGACGTGGCCGCCACCCCCCCTTGATTCAGGTTGGCTAACCATAGAGTGTCAGTCTACTCTGACGCTATGTAATGTCAATTTTTCTTTACATTCGGACGATTACGGCGACGCGGTAATCACGCTGGTCAGCAGCGGAATGCGCGTCCGACGGCGCCGGATCCGGCGAAAACCGGCCCGTTTTAAGAGTTTTTTGATCGCCCGGTAGGTCCTCGGGCGCCCGCTGCCCATCGCGAGCAGGTAGACCTGGAAATAGACGGCATTCAAGGCTCCCGCAGTCGAGCCGCCGGCCAGCGGCTCGGCGACGAGCAATGTGCCCTCGGGCACGAGCGCTTTCCGCGCGTTTTTCAAGATTGCGAGCGCCTTTTCGTCGTCGTGGTCGTGAACGATGCGGACCAGGCTTGCGACGTCATAAGAGCCCGGAACTTCGCCGCTGGACGCGTCGAGGCCGACGACGTCGATGCGCCGCTGCATGCCGGCCTCAGACAGCGCATCCCGCGCCAGGTCGGCAACCGGCGGCAAGTCAGCGACC
>CAWUHY010000097.1:0-10045 GCA_963922215.1 uncultured Gammaproteobacteria bacterium
CCGGTGCCAAACAGACGGCCGCAGGCGAGTGCCGCGACGGGTCGGATGAGTGCTTTGTCGGTCATGAACTCTGCCCGATGAAAGAGACGGCCGTCGCGACAGCGATGCCCGACGCCACGAAGATGATGGTCGCTGCGATGGAGCGCGGCGACAGTCTACTGATGCCGCAGATGCCGTGGCCGCTCGTGCAGCCGCTGCCAAGTCGCGTGCCGAAACCAACGAGAAAGCCTGCCGCAATGGTAAGAAGCAGGGGGTAGTTATCCCTCGGTATGAGATCCGTGCCGCTTAGTAGCTGGTACAAAAAACCTGCTGCAATCAGTCCGAAAACGAACATCAGTCGCCAGCCGCGCTCGCCGCCCGACGTGAAGACGATGCCATTGAATATGCCGCTGATACCGGCGATTCGGCCGTTCAGCCACAGCAGTGCGACGCTCGCCATCCCGATGAGTGCGCCACCAATCGATGCCTGGATGAAATCCGGGTTCATACATGTCGCTCCCGACACTTGAATTGTCGAAATAATATAACGTATTATGCGAATATACAAATATATCGAGAAGCACCATGAAGACACCGACTGTAGAGTCTTTCTTCCACAGGGACACGAACACCGTGACCTATCTTGTCTGGGATCCGGCGACAGCAGAAGCGGCGATTATCGATCCCGTGCTGGATTTCGATGTGGCTGCCGGCCGGACAGCGACGACGTCCGCCGACACACTTGTTGAGGCCGTTCGCGATCTCGCGCTCTCGGTCCGATGGATTCTCGAGACCCACGTTCACGCGGACCATCTGAGCGCGGCGCCTTACCTCAAGGACGTGCTCGGAGGCGAAATCGGCATCGGCGCACATGTGGCCGACGTCCAGTCGGTGTTCAAGCCGATCTACAATCTTGATGCTTTGGAGACGGACGGCAGTCAGTTCGGCCACTGCTTCGTCGACGGCGAGACCTTCTTACTTGGCGAAATCACTGCTGAGGTTCTGCACACGCCTGGTCACACGCCGGCCTGCGTGAGCTATCGGATTGGCGATGCCGTTTTCGTCGGCGACACTCTGTTCATGCCGGACTACGGAACCGCGCGAACAGACTTTCCCGGCGGCGATGCGGGTCAGCTGTTTGACTCGATTCAGCGCATTCTTTCGCTGCCAGACGAAACCCGCCTGTTCATGTGCCACGACTACAAAGCACCGGGCCGCGACGAATACGCGTGGGAGACGACAGTCGCGGACCAGCGCGAGAACAACGTGCATATCGGGGGAGGCGTCTCTCGCGAATCATTCGTCGAAATGCGGGAAAGCCGCGACCGGACGCTGCGCATGCCGTCGCTGATCCTGCCTTCGATACAGGTCAACCTTGCGGCAGGCCAGCTCCCGGATCCTGAGGCAAACGGTACGCGCTACCTGAAACTGCCCCTGAACAGATTCTGATGGACATCGGCATCGCCGGGTTGCTCGGCGCGCTGGCGATCGGGCTCAGCCTCGGCCTGCTCGGCTCAGGCGGATCGATTGTCACGGTGCCTGTCCTCGTTTACCTGTTCGGGCAGGACGAGAAAACAGCGATCGCAGGCTCGCTGTTCATCGTCGGCGCAATCGCTCTCTCCGGTAGCCTGCAATTCCTGCGGGCGGGTCTGATCGACTGGCGAAGTGTTGTGGTCTTCGGTATTCCGGGTATGGGAGGCACGTGGACAGGCGCTCTACTTGCCGTCTGGGTGCCGGGAACTGTTCAGCTAGTCTTGTTTGCCGTGGTGATGCTGGTCGTCGCGTGGCTGATGTTGCGACCGCTGAATCTCGACTCCGCGCCGCGTGCGCCGCGCCCGCTCTGGAAAATCGCGCTGGATGGGCTCGTCGTCGGAATCGTAACCGGCCTGGTCGGCGTCGGCGGTGGCTTCCTGATCGTGCCGGCGCTCGTTCTGCTCGGTGGTCTGGCCATGCATCGAGCGATTGCGACAAGCCTGTTCATTATCGCGCTCAAGTCGTTCAGCGGATTCGTCAAGTACCTCGACGTACTGTCTCAGCAAGCGCTCGCACTCGATTGGACGGTGATCGTGATCGTGACCCTCGTTGGAATTGCCGGAAGTCTTGTCGGCGCGAAACTCGGTGAGCGAGTCGACCAGGACCGCCTGAAGCGCGGCTTCGGCGGCTTTCTCATTCTCATGGCTGGCTACATCCTGCTGCGGTCAGTTCCACAACTTGTGTAACAGGCTTTGCTGCGTTGGATGAGACGCGTCGAGGCCCGTCATTAGCAGACGCGACCTCGACGCTGTCGTCGTTTCAGCGGTTCTTGCCGCGGAGTTTCTGACGTTCGATGTAATACACCTCACCTGCAGAACCATAGTTCACGCGTGTTCGATCCCAGGAGAAGGACGCACGCGTTTCGCTCTGGTCGCGTGTTGATGTCGGTATCGACTCGCTGAGATTGACCGGTGTCGACCACGGCGCGTCGAGACTGTCGCGTTGCGCGTAATAGACGTCCTGCACGCGAAACGGATTGCCGTCCGCGTCGACTTTCTCAAGTCGGTTCGAGCTGAAGACGATTTCGAGGCCGTCCTTTGTGAGTGTCGGCATCCGGTCGTCGAGTGCGGTATTGAGTCCAGCGACCGGCTGTCCTGGGCCGAAGTTACCGTCTGCTCCCATCTCGCTGACAAAAATATCCTGACCACCGCTCGCCTGGTCGGACGAGTAATACAGGAGGGTCTTGCCACCGGCCTCGATGATTCCCGGCGAAAATTCGTTCCCCGAGCCATTCGGTCCGCCCTCGGCAGCGCATCCTAGATTGATCGGCTCGCGCCACGTGCCGTTCGGATTCAGCCGGGTGAGGTAGATATCGCCGGACGGGTGCACGCCGCAACCGCCGTCTCTCGAAGACACGAACAGCAGGAAGCCACCGCCAAGCGGCGTCGGGCAAAAGTCGTTGGCGGATGAATTGACCGGGGCGGGCAGTGCGGTCGCGGGACCAAACGCATCTCCCTTTTGGTCGCGCTCGTTGACAAATATGTCGAGGTCGCCGCCTGGCGCCCTTGCCGTGTAGATTTCCGTCCCCTTGCGGGACTCGATCGGGCAGCCTCCCGCCACACTGTTGTCCGTATCCGGCACCGGCATGTTTTCGCTCCACGGCCCGTAATTCGGGCCACCTACCGCTGTCAGCGGCAGAGCCAGTGCGACGCCCAGGGCGAAGCCAAGCCTGTAATTTGATCTTGCGGTCCGGCGCATCAATCGCTTTCTCATGTCGTTCTCCTGCGAATTGTTGTGGGGCGGCCCGGAACCGGTATGCCGTTGGATCCTGCCGCGTCGACGCAGGCTATCCGCCGTGGCGCGGAACTACGTGAAGTTCGGCCAAAACGCGCGGTAAATTTCGATAAAATCGAGCGTCCCCGCGATAGCAGCGCCAGGCGACGACGATGGACCAATCCCGAGAGCCCGTTCGCTTCCGTGTCGGCGACCTCGAGGTCGACACCGCCTCGCGTCGGGTCATGCGAGGGAAACGCCGACTGAAGCTCGGCGGATTGACCTACGATTTCTTCCTCGCGCTGATTGAAACGGCTCCGTCATATATCGGCTACGACGAGATCGCGGCGCGAGTCTGGAGCGGGCGTTCCGTCACGCCGGAAACTATTGCTCAGCGGGCGAAGATGCTGCGGGATGCACTCGGCGATGATGCGAGCCGCCCACGCTATTTCGAGTTAATTCGCGGCGAGGGCTACCGGCTGGTTGCGGAGGTCGGCGTATCGTCCGACCGACCGGCGAGGAGCAGTTCGACAAAATGGGTCGCCCCGGCTCTGGGCGCGGTTCTTGCCATCGCACTAATGCTCGGATTTGCGACGAGCTTGTTCGACGACGAGCTGCCGGCGTCGATTGCTGTGTTGCCGTTTACCGACCTCAGTCCTGGAGGCGACCAGCAGTATCTCGCTGACGGAATGTCGGAGGAATTGATCAACGCGTTGACGCGGCTTGAAGGCCTCGAAGTGGCGAGCCGAACGGAATCATTCAACTTCCGCGGCGATGCGAACGACATCCAGGAGATCGGCCAGACGCTTCGCGTTTCATCGGTGCTCGAAGGCAGCGTTCGGCGCTCCGGTGACAGTTTGCGTGTGACAGTACAGCTCATTGACGCGGATTCCGGTTACCACCTCTGGTCCGAGAATTTTGACCGAGACGTGGAAAATATCTTTGCGATCCAGGAGGACATCGCACGTTCAGTTGCCGGTGCGTTGGGCGTGAAGCTCGGCGTTGGGGGCGTCAACGATTTCCAGGGTGCGGGCACGACAGATTTTGAAGCCTACGAGGCATTTCTGCTCGGAAACTTTACGAAAGCGACGGAGCTCGATCCAAACTATGCGTCGGCCTGGGGACTGCGGGGCCTTATGACGGCTTCGACGATGTTCGCGAATCCGCCCGAAGCCGCACCGGCAATACTTGAAGAAGCATACGGCCTGACTGCCAAAGCCCTCGAGCTCGACCCGAGCTCGGCACAGGCTCACGCTGATGTCGCAACAATCGTCTACGGTACATGGCAATGGAACCGGGCCTACGAGATGTTTCAGACGTCGCTGTCGATTCGTCGTGGAATCTACAACCTGGGACACTTTGCGAACCTGCTGATGCGTGCCGGTCGCAGCAGCGACGCGCTCGCCGTCTACCAGGAGAGAACGTCGCGCTGGGTGCTGGAAGAGCCGGCGTTCATGCAACAGATCAACGTCGATATCGCGCTGAAGCGCTACGACGTTGCGCGAGAGAAAGCGGCCCGAATGCACGACGGTGAAGCCCAGTTCATGGCCCTGGCAATTGCTTTCAACGATGCTTCGCTGGTCGAATTGCGGGACGCTATGCAAGCCTTGCCGGAGACAAGTGACCCGTATCGGTTGCTGTATTCGGAGATTCAGGATCGGCTCGACCAACCGGAGGCCGTCATCGCATTTCTCGAGGAGCTCGCCAACGATCCGAATCGCAACTGGCCATCGAAGCATGAAAACATCGCGCTCGTTGCTGCTTACCTCGGCTATCCCGAACTCGCGTTCGAGATTTTTTCGCGCGAATTGCAGTACACGCCGATCCGCCTCGGTACAGTCTGGTATCCCGTGATGTCGGATGTCCGGCGCTTGCCGGCATTCAAACAGTTTGTCACGGAGATCAAGTTGGTTGAGTTCTGGCGGACCTACGGATGGCCTGATTTCTGCAGGCCGCTGGGGTACGAGGATTTCGTCTGCGACTAGGTTTCCTTGCTCGCCGCGGACTGACGGCGATCAGGAGCGCGTCGAATTCGCAGGTTTCGATACCGGCCGACGTCCTGCGTAAGGCTGAGAGGCCTCAGAACGTATTCAGGCTGCCTGCACCGGAATGGCGTTGGTGGACTTGACCACGCTGTTGCTGTCATCGAGGTACACCAGTTTCGGCTTGTGCTGTTGCATTTCCGAGGCGTCGAAGAGCCCATAGGCACAAATGATCACCCGGTCGCCCGGACTGGCTTTGTGCGCTGCTGCACCGTTCATCGAGATGATTCCCGATCCCGCTTCGCCGGCGATGATGTAGGTCGTAAAGCGTTCACCGTTCGTGATGTTATAGATCTGGATCTGCTCAAACTCGACGAGTCCTGTCAGGTCCAGGAGATTCTGATCGATCGCGCAGGAGCCGTCGTATTCCAGCTCTGCGTGGGTCACGTGAGCGTTGTGAAGCTTTGCCTTGAGCAGTGTTGATTGCATCGGTTTCCAGTCCGGCACGCTCGCTGGGGAGCGCCGCGACGTTAAACGGGGGCGCGATCATACCAGCAAGACGGCATGCTCGCTTATGGCTTTTCGTCATTGGCCGACTTGTCTGAGATTTCAACGTCGTGTGCAGGTGGTCGGACAAGCATCTTGGCTGGCGCGGCTCGTTGCTTCAGTATGCCCGGTGTCATCACAAATTCCGGAGATCCTCATGCGTCAGCTCGTCGTTCTCGCCTGCCTGTTGCTACCCGCCCAGGCGACGCTCGCCCAGGACCAGGGGCGCGAAGTCACAGGCCCCAGGGCCGTGCTGGATTTCAGGGACCGCCCGCCTGCAGAAAATCGGCATCTCGAAGAGCGTCTGGACACCTTGCTTCCGGCTCTGATGGACGAGACCGGTCTCGACATGTGGCTTGTGCTCAACCGCGAGTACGCCGAGGATCCCATCTACTTCTCCCTCGTGCCGCAGCCGACGTTCGCAGCGCGCCGCACGACGATGCTCGTGTTTCATCGCACCGCGGACGGTGTCGACCGCCTGACCGTCAATCGCTATCCGCTCGGCGGCCCGTACGAATCAGCATGGGAGGGCGGCGACCTTGACGATCAATGGGTGGCGCTTGGCGAGCTTATCGTCTCACTCGAGCCGGAGCGTATCGGCATCAACGTGTCGCGCCACTGGCCCGTCGCGGACGGTCTGACCCATGCGCTGCAGCAACGCCTGGTTGAGGTGCTCCCCGATGACTATGTCGACCGCCTCATGTCGGCGGAGGAACTCGTCGTGCGCTGGGCCGAGACGCGTACGCAGAACGAGATGGAAACCTACGCGCACACGGTGAGCCTCGCGCGCAGCGTAATTGCTGAAGGTTTTTCGAGCCGCGTAATCACTCCCGGCGTCACGACAACCGACGATGTCGCCTGGTATTTGCGGCAGCGCTTCGAGGAACTCAACCTGGCCGCCTGGTTCATGCCCTACGTCAACGCGCAGCGTCCGGGAGAAAACTGCGACAGCGACACCGCATTCTGCGGCGCGAGCGGCGTCATCCAGGCCGGCGATGTCATTCATACCGACGTCGGCATCTGCTATCTCCGGCTGTGCACCGACACGCAGGAAATGGGCTACGTGCCAAAACTCGGTGAGACCGAGATTCCGCAAGGGCTCATCGACGCACTCAAGGTCGGCAATCGCTGGCAGGACCTGTTGACCAACGAGTTCGTCACGGGCCGGACGGGTAACGAGATCACGGCGAAGACGCGTGACGAATGTGACGATGAGGGAATCGATTGCAGCGTGTACACGCACCCGATCGGATTCTTCGGGCATGCTCCCGGTCCGACGATCGGCATGTGGGACGATCAGGACGGCACACCGGTGCGCGGCGACTGGCCGTTGCACAAGAACACGTGCTACGCCATTGAGGGCAATATCAAGGCTCGTGTGCCGGAATGGGACGACCAGCTTGTGCAGATCAAACTCGAGCAAAGTGCCTGCTTCGATGGTGAGGACGTGCACTACCTGGCAGGCCGGCAGACTACCTGGCATATCGTGCGGTAGGTGACGAGCCTCAGGTTCAGTCCGGCCGCGGAACGTAATCGCGAGCCGATACTCGAGCAGTTGCGTCCGCTCCTGCCCGAGACCGGTACGGTCCTCGAGATCGCGAGCGGCACCGGTCAGCACATTTGTTTTTTTGCGGCGGCGACGCCGAGGCTTCACTGGCAGCCAAGCGACCGCGAGGGCTCATCCTTCGACTCCATCCGTGGCTACGCCGCGCAAGCCGGGCTCAGCAACGTCGCTGATCCTGTCGAACTCGACGTAACGGACATGCCGTGGCCGGTACAGCAGGTGGACGCCATCTACTGCGCGAACATGCTGCATATCGCGCCCTGGGAGGTGACCCTCAGCTTGTTCAGCGGCGCGAGTCGCGCATTGGCACCCGCATCGAGCCTGCATGTCTACGGGCCCTTCAGAGTGGGCGGCGAACACACGGCACCGAGCAATGCAGCCTTCGATGTCAGTCTGCGCGAACAGGATGTGAGCTGGGGCGTGCGTGATCTTGAAGCGGTCGTCGCAGTGGCCGCGGAGGCAGGTTTCGGAGCTCCGCGCGCGGTTCAGATGCCGGCCAACAACCTGTTCCTGTCGTTCGATCGGGTGTAGCGCGCGTCGTCCTGTTTTCAGTGGTAAGGGCCAAACAGCGACGACTGGAAGGGTGCGTGCATTCTCCGAACACGCTGCGTCGGATTGTCGCGGAGCGTTCTGAGGCGCGCATTCGCTTCGATGCACTGGCGGATCATGGCAACGTCGGCGCCTACCAGGATCGCGCTGACGAGCAGGACAAGAATCGCAATCGGGCCGGAACGGCCGCTCGGCAGACCTGTTAAAAGGTCGATTGCGGCGGGCAATCCCGAAAAAGCACCAACAACGGCAAGCGGAAACAGGACGATCGCGAGTGTGACGTAGATTGATCGTGACTGACGTAGCGATGCGTCGAGTGCGATCGTTTCAGCGGTGCTGCGCATATCTCACCTTCACGGGAATAATGATTGCATCGGCTGCTCCGCCCGGAATTGAATCGTCCCTCGCAACAGGCGGTAGAGAAGCCAGGGGACGAACAGCAGGCTGCCACCCACGACGAGGAATGTTGCAAGTATGGAGACCGGCGCGTCGGTCCCGACGCCGCTCATGCCGATGGCGAAGAGGGCGATGGCAATCAGGCCGAGGACAAGAATCTGGACGAGCGTGGCGAATTGCCAGCTCAGGTGCGAGCGAAGCCCCGCATGCGGCACCTTGCTGCGCATGACGAGGACGTAGACGAATGATGCGATGGCGGCCGGCGGGATGATCAGCATGCACCACTGGATGACATAGCCCCAGAGTACGTAGTCTTCCTGCTGTTTGATCGCCTGGTCATTCATCGGAATTGTTCCTTTGCTTCGCGCCTCTTTTTGTTCCGGCCGTGCATGATTCCTGATAGATTCCCCGCGTGGCTCAGCATATTCCAGATTTCTCCTCCGCACGACTCGTCGTTGCCGGCGACGTCATGCTCGACAAGTACCTGTTCGGCGCGACGGGACGGATCTCGCCCGAGGCCCCGGTCCCTGTCGTCCACATCCAGAACAGTGATGACAGGCCGGGCGGCGCCGCGAACGTCGCGGTCAACCTCGCCGCGCTTGGCGCTTCGACTTCGCTGATCGGCGTGGTCGGAGAAGACGATTCCGGTGCGACGTTGGAGCGCGTGTTGTCCGATCGCAGTATCGATTGCGCGTTCGTCAAAGTCGAGGATCGCCCGACGATTACGAAGACCCGCGTGCAATCGCGTGGTCAGCAGCTCATTCGTCTCGACGAAGAGAACGCGAAGCCGCTGTCGGACGGACGCATGAGCGAAAAGCTCGCGGCCTCGCTGGAAGGCGCGGGCGCCGTCATCCTGTCGGACTATGGAAAAGGCGCGCTGAGCGACGTGCGCGCGATGATCGTCGCCTGCAATTCCCAAAACGTTCCGGTTTTCATCGACCCGAAGGGAACGGATTTCACGAAGTACCGCGGCGCCTTCCTGCTGACGCCAAACCAGGGAGAGTTCGAGGCCGTGGCGGGCGTCTGTGAAACCGAAGAGGAGCTCGTCTCGCGCGGCACAGCGATGGTCGAAGAACTCGAGCTGTCCGCGCTGCTGATCACCCGCAGCGAAAAGGGCATGCTCTTGCTCGAGTCGGGCAGCGAGCCGCTGTTTCTGTCGACCGAAGCGCGCGAGGTTTTCGATGTCACCGGCGCGGGCGATACCGTCATCGCAACACTCGCAGCATCGGTTGCGGCGGGCGAGAGTCTTGCCTCGGCAGCCAACCTGTCGAACATTGCTGCTGGCCTGGTCGTCCGGAAGATCGGTGTTGCAACCGTCACGCCGTCAGAAATTCGTGTGGCGCTGCACCGGCGCGGCCAGGGCGGTCGGGGACTGTTTACCGAGCCGGAGCTTAAGAGCGCCATCGACGAGGCGAAGTCGCGCGGCGAGCGTGTCGTCATGACGAACGGCTGCTTCGACATTCTGCACGCGGGGCATGTGTCCTATCTCGAGGAAGCAAAGAGCCTCGGCGACCGGCTCGTCGTTGCCGTCAACGACGATGCGTCCGTCAAACGACTGAAGGGTGAGTCGCGCCCGGTCAATCCGTTAGAAGATCGCATGCTTGTGCTGGCGGGTCTTGCCTCAGTTGACTGGGTCGTCCCGTTTTCCGACGACACGCCCGCCGATTTGATCGCTGCGATGTTGCCGGACGTCCTGGTCAAAGGGGGCGACTACACTGTCGACGAAATCGCCGGCGGCAAGGCGGTGCTCGCGAACGGCGGCGAAGTGCGCGTACTGGCATTC
>CAWUHY010000098.1:0-9855 GCA_963922215.1 uncultured Gammaproteobacteria bacterium
GGTGGTCGCGTCGAATCGCTGTCTGCCGACGATGAGCCGCAGGCCGCGAGCGAGCTGCTGATTCCCATGGCGGCCATGACGCGCAGCATGGCCGACCCGCCGGCGGCACGCCCGATTCCGGCCAGGAATTCGCGGCGTGCGATGCGCTGAAGCTCCGACATCGTCTGGTCCCCTCCCCTCAGGTTTTCATTTTGACACGCACGGCGCCTACGAATTCAATCAGGCGCTGGCAAATCGTGGCATGCGGTGGGATAAACTGGCGACATCAGCGAGCCAAGCCACACTCCCCGAATTGCAGCCGTCCAACGATGGCTGGAGACGATCGTCGTCGGACTGAACCTGTGCCCGTTCGCGAAACGCGAACTTATCGGCAATCGCATCCGCTACGCCGAAACCGACGCGGCTGACGAGCAGGCTTTGCTCGAGGCGCTTGCCGCCGAGTTGGATTGTCTAACGCAGCGGGACGACATCGAAACGACGCTCCTGATTATTCCCGGAATGCTGCGCAACTTCGAAGATTTCAACGCGTTCCTCGACAGCGCCGAGGCACTGTTGCGTGAAATGGATCTGGAAGGCATCTATCAGCTGGCTCACTTTCATCCCGACTACCAGTTCGCGGGCACGCACCCGGACGATGCAGAGAACTACACGAATCGTTCGCCTTACCCGATCCTCCATCTGCTGCGCGAAGAGAGCCTCGACCGCGTCCTCGAGACGACCGAATTTGCCGAGGCCATACCGGAGCGCAACATCGCATTGATGAACGAGCTCGGCGCCGCGGCGATGCAGGAGCGACTAGAGGCCTGTTCTAGTCAGGAACGCTCGTCGCCGGATTGCAGTAAGAAATAGATCGCCAGTCCGGATGCAACGACTCCCAGCCCGAACAATCCTTCGACCGGTCGACTGAACAAAACGAAAGCAAGCGTCCAGCCCATGAGCGCGAGATAGATCAACGGCGGCAGCGGATACAGGAAGGTGCTATAGGGCCGGTCGATGTCGGGATAACGCCAGCGCAGCACGAATACGCCCAGGACGGTGACGAAACTGGAGAGCGCGAGCGTGAACCCGGCGAACAACAGCACAGATTCGAAACTGGACGTCAGGATGAACAGGACCGCCAGAATCGACTGCACATAGATCGCGACACTGGGGATTCCATCCTCGTTGACGCGTGCGGACAGTTTCAGCGCGCGAAAATCCTCGCCCATGACCTGGAGCACACGCGGACCCGCCATCAGCATTGCGCTGACCGTTGAAATCAGCAGCAGCGATAACACCAGGCCGGCGAACTGGCCGCCGACGTCGCCGAATGCATAGCGCGCCGCAATCAGGCCAACCTCGACCTGTCCGCGCATCGCCTCAACGGGTGCGGCGTGCAGGAAGACGGCGTTCAGGGCGACATAGAGAAGCGTTACGACGAGCGTTCCCGTCAGCAGAATCAGCGGCAGGCTGCGTTGCGGATTTTCGAGCTCGCTGGAAAGATAGGTCGCAGCATTCCAGCCCGTGTAGGCGTAGCTCACATAGATCAGCGAGATCGCAAAGGCGCTGCTGGTCAGCAACGCCGCATCGCCAGCGGCGGGCGCGAAAGAGATCGGTTGCGGCTCCTTGATCAGGAACCATGCGGCAAGACAGAAACCGACGATGACGGCGACCTTCACGACGGTGAAGAAAACCTGGAGTCCGCCACTGTTTTTGCGGCGCCCCGCGTGTACGACTGTCAGGATGACGATCAGGCTTACCGCGAGCGACTGCTCGAGCCAGGCCGGCGCGTCGGAATCCACGATCGACGTTGCGTAGGCGGCGAACGTCATCGCCGCCAGCGCAGACGGACCGGCAAAGCCGATTGTTACCGACACCCAGCCGGCAACGAAGCCGACCGCGGGATGATAGACGCGCGACAACAGGTTGTACTCGCCGCCCGATCGCGGGAACGCGGCGCCGAGCTCGGCGTAGGTCATGGCACCGCAGACAGCAATCAGCCCGCCCAGCGCCCAAAGCAGCAGAATGACAAATCCCGACTGCAATTCGAGGAGCTGAAAGCCGAGACTCGTGAAGACGCCGGTCCCGACCATGTTCGCGATGACGATCGCGGTGACCGTCTGGTATCGGAATTTAAGTCGGGTCATCGGGGCTGTGCCGACCTCTTGAGTAAGGGTTGAAATCGAGCGCGCATTATTGCGGTTGGCGTGGGTACGGGCAATTGCCGCGGTCAATTGCGAGAAGTCAGGACTCGACGGCGCGGCTGGAATTGTTCACGATTTGCGGCTTGACGATTCAGCGAGAACGCCTGACCGTGTCTACGACCCGCAACTTTGCAATCGACCATCTGCGTGCAGCGATGATCTGCGTCGTGATGTTTGGCCATGCCCTGTTGCCCTACGTCACCGTACCACGCCGCTTCAAGGACCCGGCAACGCACGCAGGCTTCGACGTCGTCGCCCTCTTTCTGTACACGTTCGCGATGCCGCTTTTTTTCGTGACCGCCGGCTACGCGGTCGCAGCGCTTTTTTCAAAAAAAGGTGCGCGAGGCGTTTTCAGAAATCGACTGCGGACGATCTTCTATCCGCTGCTTATCGCCTATTTCCTGTTAACCCCGATCACACGCGCGGCCTACCAGTTTGCCGCCGCCGTCTCGACGAGCGGTTCGATCGATACGGGCATAGACGTGCTGCTCGCCGGCGACTGGATTCGTTGGAGCAAGGCCTATCACTTGTGGTTCCTCGTCTCTCTGCTCCTATACACCGCGATAGCAATCGGGGCCCGGCAAGTGGCGACTCGAGCCGCACCAGGGTTCGCAACACGCACTGCGGAGTCATCGCGCGCGCTGTTCAGGCCCGTCGCCGGACCGTTCCTGCTGACGCTCATCGCCGCAGCCGCTCTGATTCCCGCCTACGCCCTGCACGACGGCGATGCGACGACCCTGCCGATGCAGCTTCATCTCTTCAGTTTTTTCGCTGTCGGCTGGTTCCTGCATACGCATCGAAACCAGCTCGACACCATCGCGTCCCGCGCGGGCGCCTACCTGCTGCTCGCGATCGCGGCACTACCCGTGGCGATCTGGGCCATGCGGCTGCGCTGGTTTGAGCCGGAAAAGACAGACTGGATCATCGGAAGCGTTGCCGGCGCCGGCAGTGCGGCGATGGTCGTCGGCATGACGTTTTCCTTGCTGGGCTACTTCCATCGCCGGTTCAGCGAAGAGCCGTCGCCGGTCGGTCAATACCTGAGCGAGGCCTCCTACTGGATTTTTCTGATTCACCTGCCGCTGTTGATCTTTGTCGGTGGTGCGTTGTCTGCTGTCGATCTCCCTGCCGTTGTGAAGTACTTGGTGACGGTTGGGATTGTGGTGCCGGCGGTTATGGTGACGTATCACTGGGGGGTGAGGCGGTCGGTTTTGGGGCGGTTGTTGAAGGGGAAGCGTAAAGGGGGGATTGACCGAAACTCGTCTTGACGAGTTTCGGCCTTTCGGTCGTCGCAGCAGAGCCGCTCGTTTCCGATCGCTAGCGCGATCGGTCGAACCCGAGGGGGAGCTAATCGCAAACCCTACTCCATCGCAAACAAAAAAGGCCCCGCGAGGGGCCTTTATTGATTCGTGGCGGAGAAGCGGTGGATTCGAGCCCGAAGTCTTCCTTTTCTATTTTTGGGAGTCATCAGTTTCAGTCCCTTCGAGGTCAGACTCGGGACCGCCTTCTCTTTCTTCCAGCTTTTCATCTTCAATGCTGGCCAATCGAATATGCTTCAAGAGTTCAATACCCGTTTCGTCAAGTGTCCAGTATTGATTTGTGTCTGATACGGGGTGCTTTTTGTCTGAGGGTTTAACCAGACCAAACGACAATAGAACCGTAAGCCAATCCTGCATTGTATTGTGAGGCATTCTTGGGCTACCAAAGCTTCTTCCCTCATCGGCCGGTTCTTCCCAGTGCGGCCGTGTGTAGTATGGAAAATAATCGCAGAGCGATGCTAGATGATCTTCAACCACTAGACGCGGCGCCAGAGCAGCAAAAACGAAATGCAGACTCGGCGCGCGTTTTGATTCAAATTCGCCACTGTCTGTGTCAGAGAAACGGACGGAAAAATCGCGTCGAATCCCATAAAGCCTGTTGCTTAGCTTTCGCATTTCATATTTTTCATCTTGCTTGAGTTCCACTTTAAGTTCTGAAACTATTTGCTTTAACTCCGCGTTCTCATTACTCAGCCGAGCTAGCTCGCTAGATGCAATCCTCGACATAGAACTGTCTGCTCGCACCCAGCCAGGGCGCGGATTGCTATTGAATGCTTTCAGCAATGACGCTAGGAACTGCGTGGCCAACTCATCTTTCGTCGACCAATAGGCAATTTGCTTTTCCTTCAACTTACTTTTGAATTCTCTTAACGACGAGCGAGCAATCTCTTCGCCTTCTTGAAATTCTGCCGGCCAAGATGCCTTGTCATCGATCAAAAATCCTAGGCACGGTACACCCTTTGAGCGCGCGTAGTCGTATTCAAGCTCCGTAAAGCTAATGCCGTCCTCATTTGTTGATCCATAGCGGTGAGCCACTATGACGCAGTAGTAATCACACTGATCAATCTGCTTTTTAATCAGATCCCAAGACGCATCGTCGGCGGCATTGAAGCCTTCCATTCCGACTGGAATATGCCCTACAGAGAGTACAGCCTTCGACAGTTCGGCCCGCTCTTGCTTCAAATCTTCATACGTCGAGCTTAAGAATATCTGATACTTATTTTCACTCATCATCAACCGCCACTAATTCACTAGCCATCTGCTGTAAACTCTCCGAATCATACCCCAATCGGAATGACCTATTTGTGCCGCCACATACATTGGATTCGCGCCCTTATTTAAAAGTTGTGACGCAAAAGTATGGTGAGTCTGATACGGATTGCGTCCGTTTACGATCGAAAAAAGTGTCAGGTCTATTTTTATACGGTGAGAAATTCAACATCGGAGGCGTTGCCTCAAGCCGCAATCGAAAAATAGACCTGACACCTTTTTTCCCCTGGGCCGATTTTTGCCTACAGCCACAAGGAGACGTTCAAGAACGCGCTACTGCTCGCTAGCTACGTCGTCGGCGTCGAACAGCTTTGACCAGTATCGTCGGCGAAGCAGAATAGGAACCGCGACGCTCGCAATCACACAAACTCCAATCGCGACCGCGCTCAGAATGAAGTATGTGGTCTCAAAAAATCGGGCAAGGTCATGACGACCCGCGTCCATCAAGTGCCCCGCGATTTCTAATCCCGCGACCCCGAAAGGAATAGCAATCAGATAGACGATCACACCGAAGCCGTACGACAGGGCGGCGGAGATTAATGTGAAGGCAAATTTCCGATTCGGTCGAGAGCCCGGGTACCACGAAATGATTCCCGAAGAAACTACAGGCACCGAGCATACGAGAGTGAACAATGCAGTAAAGGCAATTGCATCAATCAAATACGGATTATCCAAAACAAATCCTTTGCGCGGATAGCAAACTGACAGGGTAATATGGGTCAGAAGCTGAAATTATAGCTTGCGTCAGGCTGATTTCTGCTCTCTGCCAAAAGCGGTCACTTGCATTGCCAGGGACTAGTGAAGCTACGATGCAGCTGAATCCTTGGCAAAATACCGATAGGCGATATAGCTACAAACAGCAAGAAACGCGGTTGGCACAAACGCAATTAGCAATCCAAAGAACGCTTGCGACGCCGAGTCGTACCCTAGGTCAACGGTCGTCGCAACGTAGACAGAGAAAATCCACGACGCGCTAAGTAATACGGTAGTCGCGTAAATGAGGAACCGTGACCAGCGTTGATTTAGAAGCAGTCCTACGCCGCTAGGTAGAAGTAGCAGCGCCAAGATTGGTGTCACAACGTGTCGATCTGACAAATACGAATCAAGATTGACCCAACCAATCCAGCACACGAGCCCACCGACAACAGTTATCGTGATTCTGCTCTCAAGGATTCTGGAAATATTCGCACCGCCACTCTGTTTAGCCAGTAGATTCGGATCGTATCATTTCGATAGACACTAGTGCTTCCAGCGGCAGCTTTGAACAAATACCGGCCATTCCAGCTTATTTCAGTACATCGACCGCTATCGGCCGGAAGCAGCCTTTCATATCATCTCTGATAGTCGCATCTTTCCCAGAAAAAAGGATCGCTCCCCATCGGTATTCCCATCAGGCGAGAATCAATGGGTTCAGTCTGAGTTGTATCGGCTGAAAGCACGAACATTGCCCTGACGTGATTCGATTGGTCGTATACAACACACGCAAGCGATTCCCCCGCTGCGTTTCGATACCAATGGATACTCGCAGAATCAAAGTCCTCCGGAGTTCCCATGTACTTGTCATCCGGATGGAAAAACGAGCGAAGCTCGGCACGGATGAAGTTAGTCGGCGCTTGATCGATAGGGTACCATTCAGACAAGACGTGACCCGGCTTGACCTGGCAGTCGCAGACTACCTCGCTCGGCCGCGGAATATCGCAACCCATCAACGCGGTGGACAAGATCAGCAGAAGAAAAGATCTCAAGGTTGGTTTCCGTGAGCCGCAGTCGCAATTCTAAACGGCTGCTTGGGGCCATTAGCAGACCGTAATGATAACTCGAAAGTAGCCGTTTGAGCGGCTGGTATTGAGGGTGCAGCGGACTTCACCATTGGGGAACGCCGAGAGGAATTCCGTTCCGAGTGACAGTGTAGCGTCCCGCGGTTTGCGAATCTCGGCCCTTCGGGCGTCTCTGCTAGAACACTCTTTTCCGATCGCTGGCGCCATCGGTCGAAACGGGAGGATTTAGTCCTCCGGCCCTGCTTCGACGCAAAAAAAAAATGGCCCCGAGTGGGGCCTTTTTCATTTGTGGCGGAGAGGGAGGGATTAACCGAAACTCGTTTTGACGAGTTTCGGCCCTTCGGGCTTCGCGGCAAAGCCGCTCGTTTCCGATCGCTAACGCGATCGGTCGAACCGGGAGGCTCAATTCGCCAGCCCTGCTTCGTCGCGAATCAAAAAAGGCCCGCGAGGGGCCTTTTTTAATTCGTGGCGGAGAGGGAGGGATTCGAACCCTCGGTACGGTATCACCGTACACTCGCTTTCCAGGCGAGCACCTTAAACCACTCAGCCACCTCTCCGTGTTTGTTTTATCTTGCTATGCGTCCCCGTCGTCCTTTTTGCCCGTCGTGAGGTAGCGCGGCGGGATGTCGAGGCAGGGGGATCCCGGTTCTCTCGGCTGGATGGGTGCCGCGTCCGGGACGGGCATTTCTTTGGCCGGGTCGAGATCGTCGAGGCCTTCCGGGGCCTGGACGCGTCGGTTTTCCGTCGCCTGCTGGTACAGGCGCGGCTCGTCGCAGCTCAGCTTGATGTTATCGCTGCCACATGCGGCGAGTAGCCCTGCGACGCAGGCAACAACCAATAAAATAATAACTCGTTTCAATCCAGATTCGCCTGTTCGATTGCCCGTCTCGCAATTGCATGATGCTGTTCGCTCAACGGCGTCAACGGTAAACGTATGTTTGGCTCGATCAATCCCAACTCTGCCAGCGCCCACTTCACCGGAATCGGGTTTGATTCCAGGAACATCGCGTTGTGCAGCGGCTGCAGCCGCTCGTCGAGTGTCTCGGCCTCTTTCAATTCTTCCGCAGCCACCTTTGCACACAGGTCCGACATCAGTGCCGGAGCGACGTTCCCCGTGACTGTCACGACGCCGTGACCGCCTGCGGCAAGAAACGGCAGAACCGTAAAGTCATCACCGCTGTAGAGCCGGAACTCGTCGTCCACGAGCGCGATGATGTCTTTCAGCCGCTGTATGTCGCCCGTCGCTTCCTTGATGCCGAAGATATTGTCGTGCTCTGCGAGCGTCGCAACTGTCTCCGGCAGCATGTCGGCAACGGTGCGTCCGGGCACGTTATACAGCATCACAGGCTTTGTCACCGCATCGGCGACCGCCGTGAAGTGCCGTACCAGCCCGAGCTGGGTCGGCTTGTTGTAGTACGGAACGACGACGAGAAACGCCTCGATGCCCGAATTGTCGACTGCACGGGACAGATCCAGCGTCTGCGCGGTGCTGTTCGACCCCGTGCCGGCAATGATCGGCAAACGTCCGTCGGCGATCTCGACAGCGCGTGTGACCAGCTCGATATGCTCGTCCCGGGCCAGCGTCGCCGACTCACCGGTCGTTCCCGCCACGACCAGCCCACTCGTGCCACGCGTCGCGTGGAAATCGATCAGCCGCTTTAAAGCCGCGTAATCGACCCGATCATTGGCGTCGAAGGGCGTGACCAGCGCAACAAGGCTGCCAGTGAACAAAGCTCGTACTCGCTAAAAAATAGCGGGCGATGTTACTGTTCACGGCTGGCACTGGCAAGCGCGCCCGGAAATCTTGCGATTCCTTGCGCTCTGACGGTGAGAGCCGTCGGCTTAACCACCCCGAATAATAAATAATCTGATTCAAAAATATGGCACAACTTATTGTTATTTCTGCGATTGGAACGGATCGCGCTGGCGTCGTTCAGGATATTTCCAAAGCGATACTGTCGTGTGGCGGCAACATCGAGGAGTCGCGCATGACGACGCTCGGATCGGAATTCGCCGTGCTGATGCTGGTCTCGGGGAACTGGCACACGCTCGGCCGGCTGGAATCCGCGCTCGACAAACTCGGGAAAGACTCCGGCCTCGCCTTCTCCATTCGTGAGACGGGTAAGCGTGAAACGAAAGACGATCGCATGCCCTACGCCGTCGACGTCATCTGTCTCGACAGCCAGGGCATCGTCTACGAGCTTGCGAACTTTTTTGCCTCGCGCAACATCGAGATTGCTGATGTCGCTACCCGCAGTTATGCGGCGGCGCACACGGGGGCGAACATGTTCGCCGTGCAGATGGCGATCAATGTTCCTTCGTCGCTGCATATCTCGCAGCTGCGCGAGGAGTTTCTTGAGATGTGCGACAGGCTGAACCTCGACGCCATCCTGGAGCCGGTCAAGAACTGACCGACTCCGCTATTCATTCAACATCGACCAACTATTCCAGGAGCAAGAATGAGCGGACCCGCAATGAATCGCGTTGTCGGTAACTTAAAGGCTGAAGCGACCGGTGACCAGACCGTGGAACTGAAGGAACTGCGCGGCAAGAATGTCGTCATTTACTTCTACCCGAAAGATGCAACGCCCGGCTGCACGCAGGAAGGCCTGGACTTCAAAGCGCTGCATGCGAAGTTCAAGCGCGCCAATACCGTCATTTTCGGCGTCTCTCGCGACTCGGTTGCCTCGCACGAGCGTTTCAAGGAAAAGCAGGGTTTTCCGTTTGAGCTGTTGTCCGATCCCGACGAAGCGCTCTGCAAGAAGTTCGACGTGATCAAAGAGAAGAACATGTACGGCAAGAAGCACATGGGCATCGAGCGCAGCACGTTTTTGATCGACGCGGACGGCAAGCTGCGCAACGAGTGGCGCAAAGTAAAGGTCAAGGGACACGCCGAGGAAGTGCTGGAGGCCGCGAAGGCATTGAAACAATAAGTTACGCGGGCATCTGGGCTCCGGACCGAAACCCGTCCATGAAACCGGCTAGACTGCACAAAGTTGTAAAAACCGCGTCATCGCTGAAGGAACGCGCATCCGCCGACCGTGTCCAAAGCCGCGAAGCAATGGAGAGCTCGTGAATCGAAAACGCCGACTAATCGCCCTGCTCGCCACATCGTGTCTTGCGATGGCGAGCGTGCAGGCGCAGGACATCAGGCTGCCGGAGATGGGCAGCCCTGCCGATGCCGTGCTGCCGAAGTCGGAAGAGGACCGCGTCGGCCGTGCAATCATGGCGCAGATTCGGGCCAGCGGCGGTGTCGTGTCGGATCCGCTGATCGACGAGTACATTAACGACGTCTGGCACCGGCTTGCG
>CAWUHY010000099.1:0-9849 GCA_963922215.1 uncultured Gammaproteobacteria bacterium
TGCCAGCATCTGAACAGGCCGTACTTGAACTTCGCGACGTCGTGAAGACGTACAGCATGGGTTCCGAAAAGGTGCATGCGCTGCGCGGTGTCTCGCTCGACATTGGCACGAACGAGTACGTGGCGATCATGGGGCCATCGGGTTCCGGCAAGTCGACGCTGATGAATATCATCGGTTGCCTCGACGTGCCGACTTCGGGAACTTACTCGCTCGGCGGGGAGATGGTCGCAGACAAGGACGAGACGGAACTTGCCGACATTCGTAATCGCCTGATCGGTTTCGTGTTCCAGACCTTCAACCTGATTCCCCGAGCCAACATCCTGCACAACGTCGAATTACCCCTGATCTATGGTGGCATGGCGAAGCGTAAGCGCCGGGCCCTCGCGGAAGAGGCTCTCGAACGCGTCGGCTTGAAGGACCGGATGAGTCACAAGCCGAACGAACTGTCTGGCGGTCAGCGCCAGCGCGTGGCGATCGCCCGTGCGCTCGTCTTCAACCCGTCAATTATTCTCGCCGACGAACCGACGGGAAACCTCGACTCGAAGACGGGTGAGGAAATCATGGCGATGTTCGACGACCTGCACGCAGCCGGACAGACCATCATTCTCGTCACGCACGAGGACATCATTGCCGCGCACGCCCACCGCACGATTCGTCTCCGTGATGGCGTGATCGAAGACGATATCGTCCACGGTGCCGGCGAGCATGCAACACCGCTGCCTACAACGCCTGCCGAGGCGGCGGTTGGCCAGGTGGCTGCTTCGTGAAATTCCTGACCGACCTTCGCGAAGCGGTACGGATCGCATTCGGTGCGATTGCTGCGAACAAGGGTCGGGGCTTCCTGACGACGCTCGGGATCATCATCGGGATCGTCGCGGTCACCACGACGATGACCGCGTTCAACGGAATGAAAGTCGCCTTCATGCAGGGCGCCGGCGCGGTCGGCGCAGACGTGATCTACGTGTCTCGTATGCCGTGGATCACGATGAACAACTGGTTTGAATTCCGGAACCGGCCGAGCATTACAATCGACGAGGCGGTCAAGCTGCAGAGCGCATTCCGGGGACGCGCAATCGTCAATCCGTCGAAGGCATCGCCGCGGTCGCTGAAGTTCGAATCGGAGATCATGGAGGACGTGGTCACGATCGGAACGACCGACTGGATGCCGATCGTCAACGGACGTATGCCGGCGAGTGGCCGGTTCATGACGGCCTTCGATGTGCGCTTCAACAAGCGCGTCGTCGTCATCGGGTCCGGGATTGCGGAGAGCCTGTTCCCGAATCGTGATCCTATCGACAAGACGATCAACATCGGGCCGCACAAGTTCCGGGTAATCGGCGTGATGGAAGAGCAGGGAGGTAACCTGTTCGGCGGGCCGGATTTTGACCGCCAGGTCTTCGTGCCCTACACCGCCTATGAAAAAGTGTTCGGTGGTGCGCGCTGGGAAAACGTCGACATCGCCGTCAAGTCGCCGTCGATGGATTCGCTCGCAGAACTCGAATACGAAGTGATTGGCGAAATGCGGAAGATCCGCAAGCTGAAGCCTCTCGAAGACGATAACTTTTCGATCAACAAGCTCGATTCGCTGATGGCCTCTTTCAACAGCGTCGTCGGCGTCGTACTTCTGATCGGCCTGCTGGTCACCGGGATCTCGTTGTTTGTCGGCGGTATCGGGGTGACGAACATCATGTTCGTTTCCGTGACCGAGCGGACGCGCGAGATTGGCATTCGCAAGGCGATCGGCGCGCGGCGGCGCAGCATCCTGATGCAGTTCCTGTTCGAGTCGGCGGTGATCTGCCTCGTCGGCGGGCTCGTCGGCATCGCGCTGGCAGCTCTACTGACTGCTGTGTTCAATGCCACCGGCATCGTGCCTGCGAGTCTGTCGCCCGGCATCATGATTGCGTCGGTTCTGATTTCCATTGTCGTCGGCGTGCTCGCCGGACTGGTGCCCGCCTGGAAGGGGGCGGCGCTCGATCCGATCGAAGCGCTGCGCTACGAGTAGCCTGTAATGAGAGGCAGTGACATCGTCTTCATGTCGTTTCACGCGATTCGCAGCAACAAACTGCGGTCGGGCCTGACGCTGTTCGGGGTCATCCTCGGCGTCGCATCGATCATTGCCGTCATGACGGCAATCGCGGTCGTGCAGTCGACGATGGAAAAAGAGATGACGATCCTCGGCGCGCAGACCTTCCAGGTTCAGAAGTGGCCGAGCGGTCCGACGACCGCCGAGGAACGGCGTCTCGCGATGAGCTGGCCCCCGGTTACGATCGAGGAAGCCAATGCGATCCGCGAGAATGTTCAATCGGTCGACATTGTCGGGCCGGAGCTCTGGCAGTTCGGCGTAAAGGCGGAATACCGCGGCGAGGAGATCGAGCAGGCGACGATCGCTGGCGCGACGCCGGAGTATGCGCCGAACAACACGCACTTTGTTGGCTACGGCCGCAACCTGTCGCAGATGGACGTGCGCAGCCGGCGCAAAGTCGTCGTGATCGGAGCCGCGATTGCGACGCGCCTGTTTCCTTTTGTAGATCCGATCGGTCGCGAGATGCGTATCGACGGCCGCGAGTTCGAGGTGATCGGAGTCTTCGACGAGAAGAAATCGGCGATGGGCGGCGGCTACGACAATTACCTGATCCTGCCGATCACCACGTTCGGCGATATCTGGGGAATGATGCAGGGCAACGGCTTTCCGCGCTCCGTCAATGTCACGATCCATGCCCGTACGCCGGAAGTCGTTGACGATGCAATGGAAGAAACGCGTCAGCTCCTGAGGCGTCTTCGCGGTGTTCCGCGCAGCGAGCCCGACAATTTCGAGATGTTCAACAGCGCGAGCTCGATCGCGCAGTTCAACCAGATGACGGCGGGCATAAAGCTTGCGGCCTTCGTCGTCGGCACGATTGCGCTGGTCGTCGCCGGGATCGGCATCATGAACATCATGCTGGTCTCCGTCACCGAGCGAACGAAGGAAATCGGCGTGCGGAAGTCACTGGGCGCCCGTCCGCGTGACATTCTGCGGCAGTTCCTGCTGGAAGCGATCGTGCTCTGTAACGTCGGCGGCGTAATCGGCGTGCTGATCGGCTTCGGATTCGGCAATTTCCTCGCGAAACAGATGTCATCCGGCTTCGAGAGCCTGGTTCCGCTTGAGTGGGCGGTCGGCGGACTCCTGTTTTGCTCCGCCGTCGGACTCTTGTTTGGCATGCTGCCGGCCGTCAAGGCATCCCGGCTGCACCCGATCGAGGCGCTGCGCTACGAATAGCTGTTGCAGTTTTGCAACATACGCTCCGGGGGCGACAAACCTGCGCAAATCGACTGTTGCGGGAGCGCGATTCTGTCGCGCGCGGGATTGAACGACGGCCTCCCTGCCAGCCTACGCCTTAGCAATAAAAGTTATAAAAAACAATAATATAACGAAAGATTTGGTCCGGATTCAGACCGTGCGCATCCAACGCCGCCCTGCATCAGCCTTTACGCAGAGACACAGTCTGATACATTCAGCAACATCTTCGAGTCCATCCGCGATACGTCCAAAAAACAACAGGTCGCCGGGTCGGAGAATTTTTTAGTTAGTTCGCTACAACACAAAAGCATAGGGGATAGTCACTATGACCAACGTAAGTCAAAGCGTTGTCATGGTTAAGAAGCTGTTCAGCGGTTTTGCCGCTGTTGCGCTGCTTCTTGGCCTGGCAACCACTGCGTCTGCCCAGCAGTCGTCCGGTTCTATTAAAGGAACCGTCGACGGTGCAGACAGCGGCACCATGGTCGAGGTTGTTGACCTTGATCGTGGCGTCACCAAGAGCGAGGCAGTTCGCAACGGTGAATTCCGTTTCGACGGCCTGAACCCCGGACAGTACGAAGTCCGTGTCATCAGCAACGGCTCCGCCGTCGACACCGAAACCGTCAACGTCCGTCTCGCTGGAACTGTCACGATTGCCATGGCAACGACGGCCGCCGCGATTGAAGAAATCGTAACGACCGGTACGCGTATGGCAGCGATCGACACCAGCATCGCCGAGTCCGGCCTCGTCATTTCAGCCGACGAGCTGCTCGAGCTGCCGGTTCAGCGTGACCTCGCTTCCGTCGCTCTGCTCGCCCCGGGAACGACGCGCGGTGACTACCGCTTCACCGGCACCGCTGGTGGCGGCGCTGGTAACGTCGCGTTCTCCGGTGCTTCTATCGCAGAGAACACGAGCTTCATCAACGGTCTGAACACGACCAACTTCCGTACGGGCGTTGGCTTCTCACAGGTCCCGTTTGAGTTCTACGAAACGCTCCAGGTCAAGACCGGCGGTTACTCCGCGAAATACGGTCGTTCGACCGGTGGTGTGATGAACGCTCGCACGAAGAGCGGCTCTAACGAGTGGAAATTCGGTACGAACGTCTACTACGAAACCGACCTTGACACCGTTCCGAACACGTTCCTCGCGAACAACGACCAGGACGAAAACAGCGACACGAACATCGACATCTACGCTTCAGGTCCGATCCTGAAAGATCGTCTGTTCTTCTACGCGCTGTACAGCGACAACTCGCTGAACAATGACCTCGCGGAAGACACCGGCCGTGCATACGACCGCTCTACCGACGAAGGCTTCATTGGCGTCAAGCTCGACGGTTACCTGACCGACAACCACCACTTCGAATACACGTTCTTCTCAGACGAGCGTACGGTGAACGAAGACCAGCTGTCATTCGACGGCCAGAACCGCGGTGCGGCTCAGGGTCAGACGTTCTACAACCAGGGTGGTGACAACTGGATCGCAACCTACACCGGCGACCTGACCGACAACTTCCAGGTCTCAGTCTCTTACGGTGAAAACGAGCAGAACCGCACGACGTCTTCGTCTGCATCAGCTCTGCCGGTTGTTTACGAGTACACCGACTCAGCTGGCTTCACGCCGATCGGCGACTGGACGAGCTTCCTGATCGACGAAGGCGACGACATGCGTGAAATGACGCGTGTTGACTTCAACTGGGTGATCGGCGACCACGACCTCTCGTTTGGTTACGACAACGAAACCAACTCAGCGGTCAACTTCACGATCCCGTCTGGTGGCGTTTACTGGCTGCGTATTCCTGACAACGACTACCCACCGTCAATCTGCCCGGCAGCAACCTGCCCGGATGGCGTCGCACGTCGTCGTACCTACGCATCTGGTGGTAACTTCGAAACCGTTTCTGACGCGTTCTACATCCAGGACGTCTGGCAGGTGAACGATCGCTGGACGCTGGAAATGGGTCTGCGTAACGAAACCTTCGAAAACAAGAACGGTGAAGGCGCAACCTTCGTAGAAGTCTCTGACCAGTGGGCTCCGCGCCTCGCAGCAGTCTGGGATCCGACCGGTGAAGGTCGCTCCAAGGTCTACGCAAACTACGGCCTGTACTACCTGCCGGTTGCAGCGAACACCAACATCCGTATGGCTGGTGGTGAGACCTACATCCATGACTTCTACGCATGGGACGGCGTCAGCGTTGACGGTAACGGCGTACCGACGAACATTTCAGCGTCTACGTGGCGTCAGGATGTCTTCGGTAACGGCGAAGTTCCGGACACCCGTTCTGTAACCGACGAAAACCTCGACGCGATGTACCAGTCTGAGTTCATTCTCGGTTATTCAACGACGCTGGACAACGGCATCGAGCTGGGCATCAAGGGTATCTACCGTAACCTTGAAACGACGATTGAAGACGTCGCGATCGACGCTGCTGTCATTGACTACTACAACAATGGCGCTGGCACGTGGAATGCTGCTCTCGTCGGCGGTGATCCGGTTGAAGATGTATTCACCGGCTTCCACCAGTACGTTCTAACGAACCCGGGCAACGACATGACCGTTTACATTCCGGAAATGGATGAAACGATCACGTTGACGGCCGATCAGCTGAACTACCCGGAAGCACAGCGTCAGTACGGCGCCATCGAGTTCACCGCAGCCCGTCCGTTTGACGGCAAGTGGGGCCTCCAGGGTTCTTACACCTGGTCGCGCAACTTCGGTAACCACGAAGGCTACGTGAAGTCTGACAACGGTCAGGACGATGCGGGTATTACGCAGAACTTTGACCAGCCGGGCCTCGTTGACGCGTCTTACGGCAACCTGCCGAACGATCGTCGTCACACGGTTAAGGTCTGGGGTAACTACCGTCTGGACAATGGCCTGCTGCTCGGCACGAACGTGCTGTACCAGTCCGGTCGTCCGCGTAGCTGCTTCGGCGTTCACCCGACGGACGGCTTCGCTGCCGCTTACGGCCAGAGCTCACACTTCTGTGACCTCGACGGCGACGGCGCAGTTGAGCCGATCAAGCGTGGTTCACTCGGCACAACGCCGGACACGCTGACGGTTGACGTAAGCGCTCAGTACGCGATGCAGATCGCAGAAGCTGACGTGACCTTCACGCTCGATATCTTCAACATCTTTAACTCTCAGAACGCTACGCTGTTCTCCGAGAATGATGATGAGTTCTTCGGGCTGGTCCAGCAGTATCAGCAGCCGCAGGCAGTTCGCCTCAGCGCACGCGTCGCCTTCTAAAGGCTTCGCACTGCTGTAACAGCATTCGCTGTTAAAATGGCCCCGCTGCGTAACCGCAGCGGGGCTTTTTTATTGCCAGGCGAAAAGGATGTCCGGATGACGCGCTGCTGCGCCGCTTTATTTCTACTGGTTCTGTCCAGCGGGGCGTCGGCGCTGCCGCCGTTCGTTGTGGAGTGGCCCGACGCGATGCCGCACATCCTCGTCGCCGACGCGAGCAGTTCAACGCTGACGCGCTACAGCAGGTTCGACGGCGGCGTTGTGATGTCATCCGTCTACATGTCCGTCGGACAGCGCGGAATCGGCAAGCAGAAGGACGGTGACCGCAAGACTCCGCTGGGCGTCTATTTCATCACTGAAGAGCTGGATACCTTCCACCTCGATCCGATTTACGGCGCTGCCGCATTCCCGCTGGACTATCCCAATGCGAGAGACCGGATGCTCGGTCTCGATGGCGGTGGCATCTGGTTGCACGGCGTGCCGCCGGGAGGTGAGCAAAGGCCGGAACGGGATACGGACGGATGTCTTGCCATCGGCAACGATGAGCTTCTTAAGCTCGCCGAATCGATCCAGGTGCAGCAGACGCCTGTGATCATCGCGAGATCGCTGGAGCGTGCTGAGCAATCGGGCGAGCTGCGTGAAGAACTTCGCGCAAACGTGGATCGATGGCTCAATGCAAGGCGAACAGGCTTTACAACCCGATTGGCTGACCTCTACGCCGAGGAATTCACCAAGTGGGGGCTCGAGCGCGAGGCCTGGCTCGCACTGTGGTCGGGCCGTGACGCTGCCGACACGCAACTGAAGGAGCTGTTTATTGCCAGGGATCCGGAGGAGCCGGCACTCTACGTGACGCGCTTTCGCTTGGGAGACGACGGTGAATCGCGCTACAAGCGCCTGTACTGGGAACGAGGAACCGACGATCGGTTCAGGATCGTCGCCGAGGACGGGTGGTAGCCCGACCCCGGCCTGACGCCACTAGCGGAGCGCTTCGCGCGCCGTCAGTTCGTCGATGATCTTGATGAGGTTGGCGTAGCTTCCGGCTTCCTGGCCGCCCGTCCGGTATTTTCCGTTGACGACGATGGTCGGAACACTGGCGATGCTGTAGCGACGCGCCAGATCACGCGCCTTGCGCAGGTTCTGGTCGACTTCGAAGGACTTCCACGTGCTGTCGAAGTCTTCCCGCGAGACCCCAACACGCTCGAACAGTGCGAAAATCGCATCGATGTTGGTCAGGCGGTTGCCGCGGCGATGGTATTCCGCGAACACCATCTGCCGGAACGCATCGGGATCGGCGATCTTGCCGTTCCGGCCGAGAATTTCTTCCACGTAGAACATGCGGGCGTGCAGCTCGACCATCGCATTCCACATCGCCGGGACTTTCACGAAGCGGACGTTCGGGTCTTTCTGCGCCTTCCAGCGGCCGAGATACGGCTCGAAATCGTAGCAATGCGGGCAGCCGTACCAGAAGAATTCCGCAACCTCGATCTTGTCTGCGCCGCCCCAGGTCGGCTGGCTTGGCACCATCCGGGTGAAGTGCGTGCCTTCCTTGAATTCCCATTCCCGCTCTTCGGCATCCGCCTTGGCGAGCATCAGGGGCTGGGTGTCTTCCTCGACGACTTCCTCCGACGCCGACTCCTCAACAACCTGGACTACTTCATCGCTTGCCGCTTCAGGTGCTTCCGGTTCCGGGGTCTGCTCGCTGACTTCTTCAGTCGCAGGCTCTTCGACCGCCGGAGTGGCGGCCTGCTGTTCATCCGCGCCGCAGGCAACGAGTGCGAGGGCTGCGAGGATCAGGATCAATTGCTTCATGGTGTCTCCATCCGCTGCGTTCACAGTGGACCCGCAGCGAGGCTGTCAGTTCAGTCGGTCAGAATCGGGTTTGCCTTGCCAATGCCTAGCGCAGTCCCTGCACATACACGGAAATCGCGACGAGATCGGCGCGTGAGAGCGTTGGGGCGATTTCCTGCATCGACTTGGCCTCGCCGGACTGGCGTGCACCTGATGCGTAGTCAAGCAGGGTTTTGACCGTGTAAACGGCGTGCTGCCCGCTGATGTCCGGGTAGCCTGCCGCCGGGTTGCCGTTACCCTTCGGGCCGTGACAGGCGATACAGGCCGACGTATTGCTCTCGTTGTTGCCGCCGCGGTACAGCGCCTCGCCACGTGCGATCAGGCCTTCGTCCGTCTTGCTCGGTGCGCCTTCGGGAATCTGTCCGCCGTAAACGATACGGGCCACCGGGGCCGCATCGGCGACGGGCTGGGTCACAGGCTCCATGCTTTCGAAGTAGACGGCAAGATTCTGCATGTCTTCTTCGGACAGCATCATGGCCTGGCCATTCATCAGCGCGTTGTTGCGCTTGCCCTCTTTGAAGGCCTTGAGCTGTTCAACGGTGTATTTTGCGTGCTGGCCGGCGAGGTTGGGCCACTCGGGGTTTACGCTGACTCCGTTCGCGCCGTGACAGGCCGCGCAGGTCACCGACTTTGCTTTCCCCGCTTCGATATCGCCGTCGACGAGGCTTTCGGCGTTAACGGCGCCGGCACTCAGGAGAAAGACACCGAGAAGAATTCTTTTCATAGCTCTAAACCATTTCCTGTGTGGTGGCTCCCGCCACCATCATTCTGTTTGGCGTTTGGATACGACGCTGGATTCAGCGTCTTGCCGCGTGCGACATAAGCCTTCAAACTGGGTCGCCGGGCCGGAAGAATTATACACTTAAATGGCCGACTGACACCGCCGATGTCCCACTATCCCGAAGCAAGTTTCATCAAAAGCGCAAACAGTTTGTCGCAATTCGTCCCCGATTCGGGCGGCGAAGTCGCTTTCGCGGGCCGATCCAATGCCGGCAAGTCGTCAGCGATCAACGTCATCGTCAACCGGCGACAGTTTGCAAGAACGAGCAAGACTCCGGGGCGCACGCAGCTCGTCAACTTTTTCCGCCTCGCGGGCGATACGCGACTCGTCGATCTGCCAGGCTATGGCTTCGCCAAGGTCAAGGACGACATGCGGCGACACTGGGGCGAGCTCCTGTCGGCCTATTTCGAGACACGCGAAAGCCTGAAAGGCCTGATTCTCGTCGTGGACATCCGGCGGCGGCTCACCGACTTCGACTGGACGATGATCGAGTTCGCGGAAACGAACGCGCTGCCGATCCATGTCCTGCTGACGAAGGCAGACAAGCTCAAACGCGGCGAGAAGGCGAATGCGCTTCTGGGAGTCAAACGGGAGCTCAATGGTCGAGCGACCGTGCAGACGTTCTCCGCCCTGAAGCGGGAAGGGGATACGGCCGCGCGCGAGGTCCTGAACGGATTTCTGGAGCTGGACGAGGCCTGA
>CAWUHY010000100.1:0-9845 GCA_963922215.1 uncultured Gammaproteobacteria bacterium
TTCGAACCACAGACGCTCAATGTCTTCGATCGACGCGAGAGAGCTTGAGCCGGCCATCTTCGATCCGAGCTCGACGAGGAAGTCGTCGCGGTCCGGATAGTGAATGTTCGTCAGCGAGTTGTTGAAACGCGCCTGCGTATCACCGGCAAGCGTCTGCAAGACGCCAAACAGCTCTTTGAGAGCGCCGAGACGCTCATCAAGGTTGGCCTGTGCATCGGCAATGCGCTGCTGGTTCGTCTTGAACAGTTCTTCGAGGCGTGCGCTTTCGTTTTCCTGGCGCGTGCGTTCGGCGCGTGCCTGGTTCAGCAGCTGCTGCTGCTGGTTACGCTGCTGGCGGAATTCTTCTTCCCGCTGGCGCGCTTCGCGTGAGTCGCGTGCCTTACCCTGCTCGATCAAGTCCAGCAGTTCCGACATGGAACGGGCTCCACCGTCCTGTGCAACGGCAGTTCCCATTCCGAGTGACAGTACGGCTGCAGCCGCAATCAATGTGATGCGATTCATTAGTATGCCTCCGTGGTCGGAGATTCAACCGGAACGATGATGAGCTCCGGCGCGATCAGCTGCTTGGCCATGCGAATACCCTTGCGGATTTCGTTTCGTGCCGAGTCATCGAGCACCCAGGCGCGGGCATCGTTGTCCCAGCGACCGGTGATCTGCGTGTCGTCAGACTGGAAGAACAGGCCGACACGACCAATGCGCAGGATGTTGTAATCGCGCGTTGTTCCGTCGTCGAGCGTGATCGTCTGGCGGTAGGTCTCGGCAGAGCTGCCGTAGTCGTTCTCAATCTGGTAGGCCTCCATCACCTTGCGGAATTTTTCCGCAACGCTGACGTTGGACTGCTCCATGATTTCTTTCAGGCGGTCGACGCGCTCCTGGCGTTCATCCATCAGGAACGGAACGTCTAGCGCAATCGACTGCTCGAGGCCGTCGATCATGCGCGTCATGAGCGGGAAAATCTGCCGGTTGATCATGTCAACCTGCTCGAGAGACAGCGCGATGTCATCGAGGACGGCTTCCTGTCCCTGGGTCTGCGCCGTCATCAAACGGTTGTAAACGCGAAGACCATCGACTTCCTTGTTGATTGCCCGATACTGGTCTTCCATCGACCGGGTACCTTCGACAACTTCGTTGATACGCTCCTGAGACTGGCGGGCGAGATTCAAACGCTCGTCAGTTGCTTTCAGGACATCGTCTACTGTCGCAGACTGGGCGAAAACGCTGCCTGATGCCGTCAATACCGCAGTCGCGATGACTGCCTGAATCGTACGGCGGCTGCTATTTATGCACCGTTTCATGGACGCTCCTTATTATTTAAGGTCTAGTTTTTGTAATCGTAACGGAGAGGGATGCGACGTATCCGCTGAATACATGCACATTGAACTCCGCAGCCGTTTAGAAACAACGTCTGCATGCGCACGCGGCCCTCTCCACCTTCGCCGCGGCGATAAATAGTGTTCTGATCTGTACCTCTGTTTAACTGGCATTCCGGAAACACCCCTGTCCGGACCCCCGCCATTTATCCTTTGCTTTCTTTTAAACAGGCCGCGTAAAGCGTGTCGGAAGAATAACACATGGTTTTCAATTGGCCACCCTGACTTCGCCATAAGCCACTTGAAGCTTTCACGCTTGTGAAGGCCCGCAACGAGGGCTCGCGTGTGTTTCATAAGTAACTGATTTTTCGTGGGTTGACATCGATTGGGGCTTGGCTGAAGATCGAGCGATGAAAGGCATTCAGACGATTCTTTGTGTCTCTGACGCAAACATTGCACTTATCGACGCGCTCCGACTTCTTCTTGAAGGGAGAAACGGCGGGTAACGAGTGCACGAATTCATTCAACACAAACCCCGCAACCGAAAGGAACGCGGGGTTTTTTTTAAGCACGCAACGCGAACAGGCATGGCAAAGAGGACCACACGATGAAGATGTATACGGAAGCGGACGTTGACAGCGGACTGCTTGCAAACGAGAAGATCGCTGTTTTGGGCTACGGATCGCAGGGCCGCGCACATTCTTTGAATCTGAAAGACAGTGGACTGAACGTCGTCGTCGGTTTGCGTCCGTCCGGGGCGAGCTGGGAGAAAGCGAAAGCCGACGGCCTGAGCGTCGCGGAGCCTGCCGAGGCCGTCCAGGGGGCGAAGATCGTCGTCTTCCTGACGCCGGACATGGTCCAGAAATCCCTGTACGCGGACCTAGAAAGCAAGATTGAAAAAGGCGCCACGCTGCTGTTCGCACACGGCTTCGCCGTACATTTCAAACAGATCGCTCCGCGCGAGGATCTCAATGTCGTCCTGATCGCCCCGAAAGGCCCGGGCGGACTCGTCCGTCGACAGTACGAAGAAGGACACGGCGTCCCCTGCCTCGTTGCCGTACACCAGGACGTCGACGGGCAGGCGCTGTCGCTTGCCCTCGCCTACTCAGCTGGAATCGGCGGCGCGCGCGCCGGCGTGATCGAGACGACCTTCGCCGAAGAGACTGAGACCGACCTGTTCGGCGAACAGGCCGTCCTTTGCGGTGGCGCAACCGAACTGATCGTGGCCGGCTTCGAAACGCTGGTCGAAGCAGGCTACCAGCCCGAGGTTGCTTACTACGAAGTCATGCATGAAATGAAACTGATCGTCGACCTTCTCCACGAAGGTGGGCTTCGCAAAATGCACGAGTTCATCAGCGACACGGCGGCATACGGCGACATGGTCAGCGGCCCGCGCGTGGTTGGCGATGACTCGCGCAAGGCGATGAAGGACGTCCTCGCCGACATTCAGAACGGTACCTTCGCGGAAAACTTCATCGCCGAGAACGAAAACGGCATGCCTGAGTTCAAGCGCATGATGCAGGCGGACCTTGACCACCCGATCGAGAAAGTCGGCAAAACCCTGCGTGCACAAATGGACTGGCTGAACGACTGAATCAGGAGAGCGACATGTCCGGCGATACGATTCGAATATTTGATACGACGCTGCGCGACGGCGAACAGGCTCCGGGCTGCAGCATGACGCTCAGCGAGAAGATTCGCGTGGCCCGCGCTCTTGCCGATCTTAATGTCGACATCATTGAGGCTGGTTTTCCGGCCGCCTCCCCCGGCGATTTCGAATCGGTGAAAGCCATTGCCGACCTGAACCTCGGTCCGAGCATCTGCGGACTCGCGCGATGCAACCCGGACGACATTGAAAAAGTCCATGCCGCTGTGAAAGGCTCTGACCGGCATCGCATCCACGTGTTCGTCGCCACGAGCGCGATTCATCGCGAGCACAAGCTCAAGATGGCGAAGGAGGAAATCATCAAGCGCGCTCAGGCCTCCATCCGGATGGCAAGCGAGCTGTGCGACGACGTCGAATTCTCCCCGGAGGACGCATCGAGAACGGAGCTTTCCTATCTCGCCGAGGTCGTCTCCGCTGCCATCGAAGCCGGTGCGAAAACCGTGAACATCCCGGACACGGTTGGCTACACGGTGCCGGCTGAATTCGACCGCCTGTTCCGCTATCTCGGGGAACACGTTGACGGCATCGAAGACATCACCCTCAGCGTTCACTGCCACAACGATCTCGGTATGGCTGTGGCCAACAGCCTTGCCGCCGTTTCCGCGGGTGCACGACAGATTGAATGCACGATCAACGGCATCGGAGAGCGGGCCGGCAACTGCAGCCTTGAAGAAGTCGTCATGGCGATCAAAACGCGTGAGGAATTCTTCAACCTGCAAACCGGCATCGAAACGACGCGCCTGTATCCGACATCGCGCCTCGTCTCAAGCATCACCGGGATGCACGTGCCGAGAAATAAAGCGATCGTTGGCGAGAATGCGTTTGCGCACGAGGCAGGCATTCACCAGCACGGCATGCTGCAGCACGCGTCGACCTACGAGATCATGCGTCCTGCGGACGTCGGGCTGAGCAAGTCGAACCTGGTTCTCGGCAAGCACAGCGGTCGTCACGCGTTCCGCGACCGCGTCCGCGAACTCGGATTCGAGCTCGACGATATCGAGACGAATCGCGCCTTCCAGCTGTTCAAGAAACTGGCAGACAAGAAGAAAGATATCTACGACGGCGACATCGAAGCGATTGTCATGAACGCTGGCGGCGCCCTGCCCGGCCCCTGGTCGTTGGAGTCACTCGTGATTCACACGGAAACCGACGCGCTGGCGAAAGCGACTGTGACGCTGACTCACGAGGATGGCTCGACGGTAAGTCATGACGCAAAAGGCGATGGTCCAATCGCGGCCTGTTTTACGGCTCTCGAGAATGCCACCGGCATCGAACTTGAGCTGAAAAACTTCGAAGTGCACAGCGCGTCTATCGGCGAGGATGCGCAGGGCGAAGTCACCGTCACGATTGACTACAATCAGGAGAGCTATCGCGGTCAGGGTGCGAGCGTGGATATCGTCGAAGCCGGATGTCACGCTTATCTCGATGTCATCAATCGAATCATCCGCCGCGAGGAACGTGGCGCGCCTGCAAACTATTCGACGACGGTATCTGAAGCCTCGATATGACTGCTAAAACGCTGTTTGAAAAAGTCTGGAACGAGCACGTCGTCGTTCCCGAGACTGATGATACGCCCGCCGTCCTGTACATCGATCTGCACCTGATTCACGAGGTGACGACGCCGCAGGCGTTTTCCCTGTTGCGCGAGAAAGGACTGAAAGTCAGGCGGCCGGACCTGACGCTTGCGACGATGGATCACTCGACTCCGACGACGCCAGTGCGCGGTCCGGATGACCTCGCTGTCGTCGGCGACAAGGCGAAGCGGCAGATTCTGAAGATGGAAGAGAATTGCCGCGACTTCGGCATCGATCTCCTCGGATTCGACAGTCGTTCCCGCGGCATTGTCCATGTGATCGGTCCCGAACTCGGTGCAACCCAGCCCGGCAAAACGATCGTCTGCGGCGACAGCCACACGAGCACGCACGGTGCGTTCGGCGCACTCGCGTTCGGAATCGGAACGACGGAAATTGGGCACGTTCTCGCGACGCAGTGCCTGCTGCAGCGTAAGCCAAAGACGCTCTCCGTCACCGTGCCGGGAACCATCCCCGCGGGCGTGACCGCCAAGGACCTGATTCTCGCGATCATCGGACAAATCGGTGTGAACGGGGGAACCGGCCATGTCATCGAGTATCGCGGTGCGGCCATCGAACAACTCTCGATGGAAGGCCGCATGACGATCTGCAACATGTCGATCGAAGCTGGCGCGCGCGCCGGAATGATTGCACCGGACGAAACGACTTTCGACTACCTCGATGGCCGCGAACGATCGCCGAAAGGCGCGAATTGGGATGCCGCCGTCGAACGTTGGCGAACTCTGCGGACCGACGACGGCGCGGTCTTCGATAAAGAAGTGACGCTCGATGCGTCTTTGCTGCAGCCAATGGTGACCTTCGGTACCAATCCGGGAATGGTCATCGGCGTGAACGATGCGGTCCCGGAGCGATCCGGCGACGCGAGCTTCGACAAGGCGATTCGCTACATGCAGATTGAAACCGGCAAACCGCTGACATCGACCACTGTCAACACCGTCTTCATCGGTAGCTGCACGAATTCACGCTTAAGTGATCTCGAACTCGCGGCGAAGGTTCTAAAAGGCCGCAAGGTCGCCGACGGCGTCCGGATGCTCGTCGTCCCAGGTTCGCAGGCCGTCAAGCGCGATGCCGAAGCGCGCGGATTGCACACCATTTTCACCGAGGCGGGAGCCGAATGGCGGGAGTCCGGCTGTTCCATGTGCCTCGGGATGAACGGCGATACCGTCGCACGTGGCGATCTGGCAGTCAGCACCAGCAACCGCAATTTCGAAGGCAGACAGGGCGTTGGGGCACGAACAGTCCTCGCCAGTCCCGCAACGGCCGCCGCCTCTGCCGTCGCGGGTCACGTCGCCGACCCGCGCGCGTACCTGGAGTAAATCATGAAATCCATCGCCTCGAAAACGCTGGTTCTCCCGTCCAAAGATATCGATACCGACCAGATCATCCCTGCGCGTTATCTGACCACCACGACCCGCGAAGGACTCGGCGAGGGCCTTTTTCGCGATCTGCGATTTGATTCCGACGGCAATCCGGACCCGGACTTCCCGCTGAATCGGCCGGAGGCCGAAGGCTGCGAGATTCTCGTCGCCGGAAATAACTTCGGCTGCGGGTCGTCTCGCGAACACGCGCCGTGGGCCCTGCTCGACTACGGCTTCAAGGCTGTGATCTCGACCGAAATCGCCGATATTTTCCGCAGTAACTCGCTGAAGAACGGCTTTCTCCCGATCGTCATCGACCAGGACACGCACGATTGGCTGCTCGGAAATCCTGGTGTCGACATCGAGATTGACATCGAGGCATCAGAGGTCAGGCTGCCGGACGGCGGCCGCGCCCCCTACTCCATTGATGCGTTCGCGCGCTTTTGCCTGCTCGAAGAAACAGACCAGCTCGGATTTGTGCAAAGCCATCTTGACGCAATTGAACAATTCGAGGAGCGACGCTCCTGGACGCCCTGATCACGATCCTGCCGGGTGACGGTATCGGGCCGGAGGTCGCCCGCGCAGGGCGTGCCGTACTGCAGCGCGTCGGCTCTGTCTACGGCCATCGCTTCGTCTTCGATGAGCAACTGATCGGCGGTTCTGCGATTGACGAGACCGGTGACCCGCTGCCTCCGGAAACCATCGTGAGCTGCAAGGACGCGAACGCTGTTCTGCTTGGAGCTGTCGGCGGGCCGAAATGGTCAGATCCGAATGCGACGGTTCGGCCCGAACAGGGACTCTTAAGACTACGCTCGACGCTTGGTGTTTTTGCCAACCTGCGCCCCGTCACTGCCTTCCCCGCGCTGGTCGATGCGTCGCCGCTCCGGCCGGAACGGCTGGCGGGCGTTGACCTGATGGTGGTTCGCGAACTCACTGGCGGAATCTACTTCGGCGAAAAACAGCGTGGTGAAAATTCCGCCTCGGACGTTTGCACCTATCACACGCACGAGATCGAGCGCGTCGTCCGCATTGCGGCAAAGCTCGCCACAGGTCGGCGTGGCCGGCTCTGCTCGGTCGACAAGGCGAACGTTCTCGAAACATCGCGCCTCTGGCGCGCGGTCGCGGCCCGCATCCTTGACGAGGAATTTCCGGACATCGACTACGAGGTCCTGCTCGTCGACGCGGCCGCAATGCATCTCTTGAGCCGCCCCGCGGACTTCGATGTGATCGTGACCGAGAACATGTTTGGCGACATCCTGACTGACGAGGCGTCGATGCTGTCCGGCTCCCTCGGTCTTCTACCGTCTGCGTCGCTTGGTGCCGGACCGGAAGGATTGTACGAACCGATCCATGGCTCCGCACCGGATATTGCCGGCCGTGGTATTGCCAACCCGATCGGGACGATCGCAAGCGTTGCGATGCTGCTTCGCCACAGCCTGGGCCTCGATGACGAAGCTGACGCCGTCGACGCCGCAATCACAACGGCAATCGAAAGCGGCCTGCGCACCGCCGACATTGCCGGCCCGGATGAGACGCCGGTCGCTACCGACTCGATGACCGATGCAATTCTTGCCGCCCTGGACGTCTCCTGAATAACCCGAAACGCGCCGTCAGGCGGCTGCCTGTTTGACGCCAGCCTGCTCGGCAAGCTCGAGTGCCTGAAGGACATCGCTAACAAGGTCTTCGGCGCCTTCGAGACCGACAGACAGTCGGATCAGGCTCTGGCTGATTCCAGCCTCGGCGAGCGCTTTCTCGTCCAGTGGCGCGTGCGTCATGGTCGCGGGATGGCAGACAAGGCTCTCAACCCCGCCCAGAGACTCAGCGAGCGAAAAGCAGGAAAGATTCTCGGCGAATGCTTTCACCGCTTCGATCCCGCCGCTCAGTTCGAAACTCACCATGCCGCCAAAGCCCTGCTGCTGGCGCGCCGCGACCGCGTGGCCCGGATGTTCGGGCAGCCCCGGGTAGTAAACGCGCTTCACAAAGCCGTGCTCGTTCAAGACGTCCGCGAGAAGAGATGCGGAACGTTCGTGTTGCGCAATTCTCGCGTGCAGCGTCCGGATGCCGCGCAGTGTGAGGTAGCTGTCGAACGGCGCGCCGGTTGTGCCAATACAGTTTGCCCACCATGCGATCCTCTCAGCGAGTTCCTCGGTCGCTGACACGACGCAGCCGCCGACGACGTCACTGTGACCGTTGATGTACTTCGTGGTCGAGTGGATGACGAGATCGGCGCCCAGGGCGATCGGCTGCTGCAGTGCCGGCGACAGGAAGGTGTTGTCGACCGCGACCAGCGCGCCGGCGGCGTGCGCGATTTTCGCAACGGCTTCGACGTCCGTGATGCGCAGCAGCGGATTTGACGGCGTTTCCGTGAGGACGAGCTTCGGCTTGCGCCTGCAGACCTCCTCGACCGCATCGAGGTCAGTCTGATTCACAAACGCCAGTTCGAAGTGCCCTTTCTTCGACAGGCTTTCGAACAGCCTGAACGTGCCGCCGTAACAATCGTGCGGTGCGACGAGGAGATCGCCGGGCTCAAGCAGCTGCAACAACAGGTTGAGCGCCGCCATTCCTGATGAGGTGACGACTGCGCCTGCTCCGCCCTCGAGTTCGGCGAGACAGTCCGCGAGGGCGTCCCGAGTCGGGTTGCCCGACCGCGTGTAATCGTAGGGCCCCTTCTGGTCGAACCCTTCGAATGCAAAATTCGACGACAGGTGCAGCGGAGGCACAACGGCTCTGTGCTGGGTGTCCGATTCGATCGCTGCACGGACAGCGGCGGTATTCAGTGTTTTCCGGGAGGTCATGGCCTTCTCCACTCGAGTTCAATTGCGTCAGTCGACTCATCGAACCCCTGCGGAGTGCGCCGGGATGCGGTCAGTACCCGTCAGCCGAGTGGCGTGTCGTACTGACAATCATCTGCCGGAGAACTTGAGTCGTTCTCCGTAGGAGTTGGCACCTTTTCAGAATGGTTAGTCCTGCTGGTTGCCCCGGCGTCGTCGGGCCTATCCCTCGACCGGTCTCGATGAGTGTTCGCCGAGAGTATGCAAGCTTGGCATGTCGGGTCAAGCCGGGTTTCACAAGAAAGCGATTTGGGGGCCGGTACAGGTGAGATCCGGTTACAAAAGAAAGCTTGCCGTTTCGCTCTGTTTGTAATAGCGTAATAGCACGCTAATACATTAATACGTCATGAAACCAAACAGGGACATTCACAACAGCGAGCAGACCGCCTGCGAACGTGAGCTTTACGGCGCGCTCCTGACGCTGAAGACGCCCGAAGAGTGCGACGCCTTCATGAAAGACCTTTGCACTCCTGCCGAACTCCAGGCGCTCGTTGATCGTTGGCAGGTCGTGCTGCTGCTCAAGCAGGATCTTCCCTACCGAAAGATTCATGACCTGACCGGCGTCAGCGTAACGACGATCGGCCGGGTCGCCCGATTTTTGACCGACGGCTTTGGCGGCTACGACGTAGCACTGCAACGAAACGATAAGAGGCAATCGACATGAAAGATTCCAAGGAAAGAATTCGCATCGCCGTCCAGAAATCCGGACGTTTGACTGAGCATTCGATTGACCTGCTCGAACGTTGCGGACTGAAGTTCACGCGCAGCAAGGATCGCCTTTTCTGCTTCGGCGAGAACATGCCTGTCGACCTGCTGCTCGTCCGTGACGACGATATTCCGGGACTGGTCAGCGACGACGTCTGCGACCTCGGCATCGTCGGCTTCAACGTCGTTGAGGAGAAGCGTCTGACGCGCATCGCCGAAGGCCGCGAGGCACTGTTCGACAAAGTCTTCGATCTCGACTTCGGTCACTGTCGTTTGTCCATCGCGGCGCCGGATAATGTGCCGTTCGACGGACCGGAAGCGCTTGCCGGCCGCCGCATCGCCACGAGTTATACAGGCATTCTCGGGGACTATCTGAAGCGCAA
>CAWUHY010000101.1:0-9813 GCA_963922215.1 uncultured Gammaproteobacteria bacterium
GTCGAGGTCTTCGGCAATCCAGCGCAGCAAATCGCCGACGTCAAAGCGTTCGATTTCGTCGTCAGTGCGGCCCACGCGCGAGTAGCTCATGATGCCGTTGATGAGATCGTCCATCCGCGTCACGCGTTCGCGAATGCGGATCAGGTTGCGGGCGATTTCCGGGTCGGTCTCCTGCTTGGCGGTGATCTCCGCCAGGTCCTCTTCGAGGTATTCCGCGAGTGCGGCGATTCCGCGCAGCGGCGTACGAAGGTCGTGCGAAGCGACGAATGCAAAGCGCTCGAGCTCCTCATTCGACTGCGTCAACTCGGCCGTTCGTTGCTTCAGCGACGCGTTCATCCGGTCCGCGAATGCGAGCGTGCGACGGCTCGCGCGGGTCATCATGATGAACAGTGTCAGGAGCAGCGCGTCGATCGTGATGCCGCCGATGAGAATCAGGATCGGCTGATTGTTCCCGGTCGTTTCGCGAAACAGGGTTGTGGACTGGATGTCGAAGGTCCACGTTCTGCCGTAGAGGTCGACTTTGGCCTGACTCGTAAACTGCGGTGTCGGATCGTTCGCGGCATTGTCGCTGTTCAGTTCGTCGTAAATGACTTCACCGCCGTCGCTGATCCGGATCGCAACGCGCCGCTTTTCCTGCTCGAGCGTACCGGCGATCAATTTACGCACAACAAACGGCGCGTAAACGAGACCGACGAAGTGCTCACGTCGTTGTGCTGCGCTCTCGACCGGGCGGTCGTAGTAAGGGACATAGAACAGGAATCCGGGCGTGTGGCCTTCGTCCTGCACGAGGACAATCGGACCGGTGATCTGCGGCGCGCCGGTATCGCGGGCGCGCAGAGCGGCGGTGTAGCGATTCGCCTCGTGCGCCATGTCGAGGCCGATCGCCTGCGCATTGATGTCTTCCGGCTCGACGTACACGATCGGCATGTATTCATCCATGCTGTGCTCGGGATGGACGCGGTAGTTCGGGCGCGTGCGTTGCTGGCGGCGGATGTGCTCGGCGAGCTCAACCGCGGTGAAGCGCTTGATGACCCCGATGCCGTTGATGCCCTGATATTTCTCTTCAATCTGCAGACTTTCGGCGAAGCTGTGCCACTGGCTGTGCGTCATGTCGCCGCCACTCGCTTCGATCGCCGCGACACCGCTCCAGAGCGCGTCCTCGTAGCGCAGCATGCGTTCGCGAACGAGTTCGACGACCTGGGCCGCTTCGCGGGTGTACTGGCTCTGCCGGTTTTCTTCGATCTGATGTTTCGTGAAAGACCATGCGCCGATGGTCAGCGCACCGGACAGGATGACGACCGCCCAGTGGAACCAGTGCAGGCGGCCTGCCTTGGCGAGCGAGTCGCGTTCGGTTTGCAGCGATGCCTGCTCGGTCTGTGGATGTTGCGTGTCCATGGTTCTGTGCCTGTCCTAGCGCAGAATGCGGTAGCGGAAGCCGACCGCAAGCGCGAATCCGTCGAGTCCGGGGTTGTAGAGTTCGTACTGGTTGTAGCGAAACTCCAGGAGAGCACGAAGACGATTGGTCACGCGGTAGTTCAATTCGGACTCGGCGACCCAGCGGTCACTGCCACGCAGATTGATGTTGTAGTCCGCGAAGCCCTTGAACTGCGTTCGTCCGGAAAGCGGCAGGTGGAAAATCAGGCTCGCCTGGCGTCGATCGTCCAGGGTTTCGACAGGGAAGTAGCGCCATGCCAGCCACGCGGAACCGGTGTTGTCGTTCAGCCAGGGCAGCTTGAGTCCGTGTCGATAGCCCAGACCGAGGCGCGTCGAGTCGTTGCCGTCTCCGGTGATGAAATTGGATTCGAGCTGCACGCTGAAGCCGTCGAAGCGTTCCTGGGGAAGCGCATAGGTCAGCCGGTATTCGGAAAACGAACGGGTCAGCTCGAGCGAGTCGCTGTGGTGGTCGCCGTGAAAGTCGGTAAAGCCCCAGAACGACAGGCCAGCCGGCAGGCGCGACGATGACAGGCCGATGGCAGCTGTCGAAAAGCCGCGCTCGTCAACATAGTACGAAGAGGACAGCTTGATCGGCGACCCACTGTCGGCGAGCGCGACGCCGCAGGCGGCAAAGAGGACCAGTGCAAGCGCGATGCGCGCGAAACTGGCGGCCGGCGCATGCTGCATGGCTGCTGAAGTCCGCGCTTTGCGGCTGTCCCTGCGTGGTGTCCACCGATCCATAAGACCGGATATCGGCAGGATCAGTTTGGTCTTTAGGACAATTTAGACCCCGTCAACGCTTCGCGAACAGCTCTGCGATGCCCTCGGCCGCTTCGTCCGTTCGTGCGTCGAGACGCGCGATCTCCCGCTCGACTTCGGGAACGTCGAGCAGCGGGTCCATCCACGTGAAGTACTCGTAATTGGTCCGCCAGCGCATCTGCTGACCCAGAGGTCGGGAAAGGTCGCTGATCGCATACGGCACAGCGCCCTCGATGTCGCCAGACGCGATGAACGTGTTAACCATGACGTAGTCGTTTTGTCGCCAGCCGGGGATGGCGAGATCCGCCCAGTCCTGCAAATCCGACATAATCGACTGAGACAGACTGAAATCGCCGACGTTGTTCAGCGCATGCACGAGCGCGAAGCGCATCGAGAACTCCTTCGTGCCGGTGAGCTGATACTCGGATTCGGTAATTCCGGGACGCAACGATTCGAAAAATTCCGGCACCTTCGCCGCGGTGTCGAGATTGATCATCGCACTGACGTAGCCAAACACGGACAGCGAGAAAGCCGATCCGCGGTCCTCGATATCGTCGGCGAGTAGCTGCGACGCGAGATTGACGACGCGTTCGTCGTTACCGGACCGAATGTGTTTCTCGAGTTGCAGTGCCTGCGTGTACGGGGCGTTCGGCGCGATGGCCTGCGCGCGCACAAGCATGTCTTCCGCGACCGTGTCGATGCCGAAGTTGTACAGATGGCTGCCGATCATCGCCGGGATCTCGTGATCCTGCGGATCCATCTCCATCGCCTCGACGTACCAGCGCATGCCTTCCCGGAACTTTTGCTGCGCGAATGCGGCGTCGCCTGACGCCAGCGCGACTGCGGTCCAGCCCGGGGCAGACTCGCGTGCTTTCGCGAAGGCACGCTGCGCGTCGGCGGGACGATTCAGGAACGTGAGCAGCAGGCGTCCTTTCTGCAGATTGAGCCGCGCAGACAGCGGATCGATCGAAAGCCCCTTTTCCAGCCAGTCCAGCGACTCAGCGGCATTGCCGGCGGCGAGCGATGCAAGCGCGAGAGAGCCGAAGATTGCGGGCTGATTCGGTGCTTTTTCTGCGGTCTCGACCAGCGCGTTTCCGGCGGCGATCGTTGACTCATCCGTCGGTCCGCGCGACTGGAATGCCCGCTGCCAGTCGATGATCGCGTGGTGCGCCAGCGCGCGTGAGTTGTCGGGCTCCTCGCGCAGCACCTGGTCCAGGAGCGCGAGCGCCTGGTCCGCAGCATCGAGGACCGTTATCAGCCCGGTTTCACCCTGAAGCTGGTAGCTCAATGCGAGGTCGATCTTCGCCTCGACAAAGGATGGGTCGGCGCTGATCGCTTCCTTGAACAGGCCTTCGGCAATCGGCAGCGAGCGATAGCTCGCGATGTTCTTCTGTTCGAGGCCCTGCAGATACTTTTCGTAAGCAAACAGGTTGTCGGTGCCGACGCCGATCAGGTTTGGTTTCTCCGAACCGAGGAGTGTGACCTGCAACGCACCCGTGACGCTGGTCGCGATCTCATCCTGGACGGCGAAGATGTCTTCATAAGTCTTGTCGAAGGTCTTCGACCAGAGCGTGAAACCGGTGTCAGCCTGGACGAGTTGCGCGGTGATGCGAATCTGATCGCCCGACCGACGCACGCTGCCTTCGAGTACAGTCTCGACTCCCAGGCTGTTGGCAATCTCCTGCACGCTGGCCTGCTTGTCCCGGAATGCGAATACAGAGGTTCGAGCCGGTACCTTGAGTTCCGGAATCTGCGCGAGCATGTGCAGCAGCGTTTCGGTCAAGCCGTCAGCGAAAAATGCATCGTCTTCATTCTGGCTCTGGTTGACGAAGGGAAGGACGGCGACCGATTTCGCCTCAACGGTTGCGACGACGTCGGCGTCGTCTCCGTCGAACACGTTGAAGCGGTCCGCGAGCAGCAGGCCGACGGCCGCGAGCAGGACGACGATAATTGCGCGATCCAGTCTGCCACTGTGCACGGCGGCGTTCGGGTCTGCGCGGTCGACATCGCGGTCGCGCTTGATGCCTTCGGGCGTGATTTCGAAAACCCACGCGAGGACGAGCGCAATCGGCAGCCCGATGACGAGAAGAATAAGAATCGGTCGACCCAGAACCTCGTCATCGAGGCCCAGCATCGGGAAGACGACGTCGACAAACTGAAGGACAAGCCAGCTAAAGACGAGATAGGCCGCTCCGACGCGGAGCACGTTTCGTCGTCGTAATTCCTGAATGATGCTGCTCATCTGGGTGTCAGACCCGCTGCGGAGTAAAAAATTTTAACGCGAGCGCAATTCTATTGGATGCGCGGGCGCTTGTATCGGTCGCGAAGAAACTCGCCGAGCATCCGGAACTCCTCGGCACGCCCGGAGCTCTTGCGCCAGGCAAGCGCAATCGAGCGTGAGCTTGCGTCCTTGATGGGCTGAAGCTTCACTCTTGTGTTCTTGAGCAGCGATGACCCGTAGGACATCTCCGGCAGGAAGCTGATCCCCAGATCGGCGTCGATCATTTCGACAAGGGTCAGGAGGCTCGTCGCCGAGAACTCCTTGACCGACTGCATGCCGCGGATGCGGCAGGCGATCATGGCATGGTCGCGCAGACAGTGGCCGTCTTCGAGCAGCAGAACGCTGTTGGCATCCAGCCGGTCGGCTCGGAAGCGATCCGGGTCGACGATCTTTGTGCCATGCCGGTAAGCCAGCAAGAACGGGTCATCGAACAACGGCATGACCTCGATGTTTTTGAGCTCGTAAGGTAGCGCCAGCAAGACGACGTCCAGCCGTCCGTCCGACAGCTGGCTGACCAGCTGGTCCGTCTGGTCCTCGGTCAGCAGTGCTTTCAGTTTCGGGTACTGCCGGCGCAGGGCGGGGAGGGCCTGGGGCAGGACGAACGGCGCAATCGTCGGGATCACCCCGAACCGTAGTTCACCACATAAAGGATTCCTGAGCCCGCTCGCAGCATCGACCAGGGATTCGATGTCTTTCAGGCAGAGCCGCGCCTTCTTCGCAACCTCCCGGCCAACGGAGGTGATCGTTACTTTTCGGTTTGTCCGGTCGACGAGCTGTGCGCCAAGCGTCGACTCGAGTTCGCGGATCGCATTGCTGAATGCAGACTGCGAAACGAAACAACGCTCTGCCGCCTGCCCGAAGTGCTCCGTCTCGACCAGCGTTACAAAGTATTGCAATTGCTTGGTTGTGGGCAGCTTCATCGTTCGATAATATCGCACACTGTTATCGAAATAAACCATTTTATTTATCCATCGCGAAGTCCTAAAGTACGGCTTCTCGGATGGGTTTGGTCGACCGGAAGTCGATCAACGAGCTGATACGAATTCACGAAACGTACGCTGGCGAGTCTTCGCAGATCGCCGGCCTGCTTTGGAAATACACCCTTAACAATAAGGAGTTAAGACATGTCGAATATGGAAGGAAAAGCAGTACCGAAAGCTACATTCCGCACTCGCGAAGACAGCGAGTGGGTCGAAAAGACAAGTGACGATATCTTCGCCGGCAAGAACGTTGTTGTGTTCTCGCTGCCGGGCGCGTTCACGCCGACTTGCTCATCTTCGCATGTGCCGCGTTACAACCAGCTCGTGCCGACGTTCAAAAAACTTGGCATTGACGAAGTCATCTGCCTGTCCGTCAACGACGCGTTTGTTATGAACGAGTGGAAGGTCGCGCAGAAAGCCGATCGCATCACGTTCCTGCCGGACGGTAATGGTGAGTTCACGGAAGGCATGGGCCAGCTCGTCGGCAAGGAAGATTTGGGCTTCGGCAAGCGTTCATGGCGCTACTCCATGCTCGTACGCGACGGCGTCGTCGAGAAGATGTTCGTCGAGCCGCAGGAGCCGGGCGATCCGTTTGTCGCATCAGACGCGGACACGATGCTCAAGTATCTTGACGAAAACGCGCAGGCGCCGCTGGACGTGACCGTATTTGCACGCCCGGGTTGCCCGGCGTGTGTACGCGCGAAAGGTCTCCTCCGCGACGCAGGCATCGAGTTCGAAGAGCTCGTCCTGAACCGCGACTACACGGACCACACGCTTCGTGCCGTCACGAAAGGCACCACGTACCCGCAGGTCTTCATCAGCGGTGAGCACATCGGCGGAGCCGATGATCTCGAAGCGTGGCTGAAGCGCAACGACAAGATCGCAGCCTAAAGCGTGCATCTGTTCCGGGCGGGCGGCTGAATGCCGCCACCCGGGACGTGACAGACCCCGGGCAGGGCCATTCTGCGGCCCTGCACCGGGGTTTTTTATTGAGGTCCGATTCCAGCCAGTTGCCTCGTCCTTGCGGCGTATACTCGTCGCATGCAATCCACACTTCTCGACCGTCCGGAAACCCTCGAACGCGCGCGGCTGTCCCGCGACCCGCACTTCGACGGCCGCTTTTATGTCGGCGTGCTGACGACCGGCATCTACTGCCGGCCGATCTGTCCCGCAACGCCGCCGCGGTCCGATAACGTTCGCTTCTACCCGACCGCAGCGTCAGCCGCTGAGGCCGGTTTCCGGCCGTGTCTGCGTTGTCGCCCCGAAACCGCTCCCGGTACTCCGGTGTGGGCCGGCACGTCGACGACCGTGCAACGTGCATTGCGGCTGATCGAGTCCGGCGCGCTCGATAGCGGAAATCTCGAGTTGCTCGCGGAACGCCTGGGCGTCACGAGCCGCCATCTGCGCCGGCTCTTCCAGCAGCACCTCGGAGCGAGCCCGACGGCAGTTGCGAACACACAGCGGCTGCATTTCGCGAAGCGACTGATTACGGACTCGACGATGCCGATGAGCGACATCGCGATTGCGTCGGGCTTCAACAGCGTCCGTCGCTTCAACGATGCCTTCAAGGCAACCTACAAACGCACACCGCGCTCACTGCGCACACGACGCGCTGCCGACGGGGAAGCGGGTTTCACGCTACGGGTGCCCGTTCGTGCTCCCTTCGACTGGTCGAGTGTCCTCGAGTTTTTCGCGGCGCGGGCAATACCGCACGTCGAATCGGTACGCGACGATGCATACCGGCGCTCGGTTCGATTTGGTAACGCGACGGGCCTGATGGAGACCCGATTCGATACAGCCTCGTCGACGCTTGTCGTCACGCTTGCCGGGCTGGACGTCGCGAATCTGCTGCCGGCAACAAACCGAGTTCGGGCGATGTTCGACACCGACGCGCCGATTGCCGACATCACCCGGCTGCTACAGGCTGATCCCGCGCTCGCGTCTGCGGCGAAGCTCGATCCACCGGCACGGGTGCCGGGCGCGTTCTCCGGCTTCGAACTCGCAGTGCGTGCGATTCTCGGGCAACAGGTGTCGGTCGCAGCAGCGACAACGCTGTCCGGGCGCGTCGCCGAACGCTACGGCGATCGGCTGAGCCTGGCGCCGGACGTCACACGCGTTTTCCCGGAGGCCGGAACGCTGGCGCGTGCACGCTTCAATGACATGGGCATCACCGGCGCGCGCATCGCGACCATTCGTTCTCTTGCGCGAGCGATTGAGTCCGGTGAGCTGAGTCTCGAGCTGCACGACGACCCGGTCGCGGTTCGCGAGCGACTTTTGGCGATTCCCGGGATCGGTCCGTGGACGGCGGAATACATCGTCATGCGCGCGCTTAAAGATCCGGATGCATTTCCGACAGCAGACCTCGGACTGCTGCGCGCCTTCGACGACGTCAAGCAGCGACGCATCAAACCGAAAGAACTCGACGAACTGTCGGAACAATGGCGCCCGTGGCGCGCCTATGCAGCTCTCTCACTCTGGGCCGCACACAGCGGAGGATGACACGTTGAACTACACGATTCTTGAGACGCCGATCGGGCCATTGCTGATTGCCGGAGACGAAAACGGCATTACGGAAATCCGGTTTCCGGAAAACGGGAAGGCCGCGAAGACCGAGCCGGAGTGGATCGAAAACGCGGACGCACTGGCCGACGCAAGGGCGCAGCTCTCGGAATATTTCGCGGGCGAGCGATCCAGCTTCGACCTTTCGCTCAATCCCTCAGGAACGGAGTTTCAGCGTCGGGTTCTCGATGAGCTGACGCGCATCCCTTACGGCCAGACGGCGAGTTATTCGGACATTGCTGAACGTGTCGGTCGTCCGGCAGCCGTCAGGGCAGTTGGCGCGGCAAACGGCAGGAACCCGATTCCGATCGTGATTCCCTGTCACCGTGTGATCGGCAAAAGCGGAAAACTAACCGGTTTTGCCGGAGGGCTGGACATGAAGCGGCGGCTGCTGGAGCTGGAGTCGGGGACGCGCTCGCTGTTCGACTGAGCGAACTCTGTGGGAGGGGCTTCAGCCCCGAAACATCAGCCAAGCACGCGCGGCGCCAGCGTGATCGCTACCGTCGACACAATCACAATCCCGACGAGGTTCAGCGCAAATCCTGCGCGGACCATTTTCGGAATCGTCAGCAGGCCGGAACCGAAGACGATCGCATTCGGCGGCGTCGCGACAGGGAGCATGAACGCGCAGCTCGCGGCGAGCGTGATCGGCGCCGTCAGGACAATCGGGTCGACACCCGCCTCGATGGCGACGGCCGCGACGACCGGCAGGAACGTGACCGTCGTCGTGATGTTGCTGGTCAGTTCAGTGAGAAAAATAATCATCGTCGCGGCCAGGGCGACCATGATTGGCAGCGGTAGTGTGCTGATAATCGACAGGTGATCACCGAGCCATCCGGACAAACCGCTGGACTGCACGGCCCCGGCGAGCGTCAGGCCACCGCCGAACAGAATCAACACACCCCAGGGCAATTGCTCGGCGTAGCGCCAGCGCATCAATACCGGGTCGCTTTTCTCGCCGCTCGGCAGCAGGAACAAGAGCAGCGCACCGCCGACGGCGATGACAGCATCGTCGAGTGCCTCGAGGCCGGGAATCCGCGTCAGCAAGGGGCGCGTAATCCACGCAAGCGCGGTCAGGACGAAAACCACAGCGACACGAGACTCGGCGGTACTGATTGGTCCAAGGTCTCGACGCAGTCCGGCGATCGTCGCGCGTCCCTCCGCAGACGTTGAGAAATTGACGCGGAAGACGACCCGCGTGAGGAGTATCCAAGTGAGCGGGAGTAGAACTGCTGCCAGCGGCAGGCCGACGAGCATCCAGCTCGCAAAGTCGATGGAGGTGTCGTGATTGTCGAGCATGAACTGCGCGAGGATCGCGTTCGGTGCCGTCCCGACGAGCGTCGCCATGCCGCCGATCGTTGCGGCGTAGGCGATACCGAGCAGCAGCGCGCACTGAAAGTCGTCTTTCGCATCCGCGTCGAGGCCGCCAACGGTCTGGTGGATGACACCGACGATAGACACCGCGATCGGCAGCAACATCATCGTGGTGGACGTGTTCATGACCCACATGCTGAGCAAGGCCGCGGAGAGCATGAATCCGCCGATCAGCGTCGACCCGCTTTTGCCAGTGCGATGCAGGATCGCAAGCGCAACCCGCCGGTGCAGGTTCCAGCGTTGCATCGCGAAGGCGATGATGAAGCCGCCGAGAAACAGCGCAACGATACGGTTGAAGTAGTTCCCGGTCGCATCCTGGATCGACGACACGCCGAGCATCGGAAACAGAACAATCGGCAGCAAGGCCGTGACGGCGATCGGGACAGCTTCCGTTGCCCACCAGATCGCCATCCACAGACCGATGGC
>CAWUHY010000102.1:0-9784 GCA_963922215.1 uncultured Gammaproteobacteria bacterium
TTGACAATCTGGATTATCTTTGCCGTCATGGGGCTGGTTGCGGCCTGGTTTTTGCTCAAGCCACTCCAGTATCGCGTGGCCTCTCTCACCGGACTCACGTCACTCGCAATCGTCGCGCTTGCATTCGCGAACTACTACGTGATCGGTACGCCGGATGCGTCGTCGAAAAAAGCTGAATCGGTACCCGACATTAATGCGATGGTGCAGTCTCTTGCCGACCGGCTGGCCGATTCGCCGGACGACTTGGAAGGCTGGAAGATGCTCGGGCGTTCCTACATCAATCTCGGACGGTTCAGCGAAGCGTCTGACGCATTTCGCGAAGCCGTCCGTCTTGAAAACGGGCAGAACGCGCAGACGCTCGTCGACCTTGGCGAATCGATACTCGCAGCGTCTGGCCAGACGATGACCCCGGAGGCAGTCAGCCTCTTCGAGAACGCCCTGAAGGTTGATGGGTCGAATCCATCGGCGCTGTTCTGGGGCGGTATCGCAGCAGCCAACCGTGGTGATATCGATAGCGCCGCCGATCGCTGGGAGAGATTGCTGTCGACCAATCCGCCGGCAGATATCCGCCAGATCATCGAGCAGCGAGTCGCGGAATGGCGGGGGCTGGAAGCACCGCAGGCGACGGGAATCGCTGTCGACATCGCAGTCGCAGCCAGCGTGCCCACCGACATCCCGGGAGAAACGCCGGTTTACATTATTGCGCGCGATCCGGCGAACCCGTCACCGCCGATCGCTGTCACCCGCCGCCAGCTTGCCGAGCTTCCGGCGACGGTCATCCTGACCGATCGTGACTCGATGATTCCCGGCCGCGCCTTGAGCGGGTTCGACGCAGTCGACATTGTCGTTCGTCTCTCGCTGGCCGGCACGCCGACTGCGGCGAGCGGAGACTGGTTTGCCGAAGGCCCGGCCGAGCCGAACCAGCGTATCGCGCTGACGATCGACAGGCAGGTGCCGTGAGCGAATTGTCGGCTCCGATGTGCTTTGCCTGTGGCCCGGACAATCCGATCGGGCTGAAAATTCAATTCCGCATGGAAGACGAGACCTGCGTGGGTGAATTCACGCCGAACGAGAATCACGTCGGCTGGAAGGACACGGTGCACGGCGGAATCATCTACTCGGCCCTGGACGATGTGACAGCGAACGTGATCTACCTCCAGGGTCGCAAGGCATACACTGCGCGCATGGAAATTCGCTATCGCGATGCGCTGAAGGTCGGCGAGACGATTTCGCTCGCCGGCTGGATTACCCGCGAAAAGGGGCGGCTTATCCAGCTCAAAGGCGAGGCCAAGCGTGTCGCGGACGGCAAGCCCATCGCAGACTGCGATGCCAGTTTTATCCTGATGCAGTAGCAGGCATGGCTCTTCCTGCGTCGTTGAAAAACTCCCTGCGCGTACCGCTCATCGGCGCGCCGATGTTCATCGTGTCGCAGCCCGATCTCGTGATCGCGCAGTGCACCAGCGGCGTCGTCGGCTCATTCCCGGCCTTGAATGCGCGACCCCAGTCGCTGCTCCGCGACTGGATCGTGGAAATCGAAGAACGGCTTCGCGACTACAAGCATAAGCACCCGGATGAGCCCGTCGCGCCCTTCGCCGTCAACCAGATTTGCCACGCAAGCAACGAACGCCTGCGCGAAGATCTGGAGACCTGCGCCGAACTCAAGGTGCCGATCATCATCACGAGCCTGAGACCGCCGGAAGATGTCGTGAAGGCGGTACACGCTTACGGTGGCCTGGTATTCCATGACGTCATTAGCCTGCGGCACGCGATGAAGGCGCTGGAGCAGGGCGTCGACGGCATCATCGCCGTGTGCGCCGGCGCGGGAGGGCATGCCGGACTCTTAAGTCCGTTCGCGCTGGTCAAAGAGATTCGCAGTGAGTTCGACGGAACCCTGATCCTCTCTGGAGCCATGAGCACGGGCCAAGACATCGTCGCAGCCCAGGCGATGGGGGCGGATCTCGCGTATTTCGGCACGCGGTTTATTGCCACACAAGAAGCGCACGCAGTCGACGGCTACAAATCGATGATTGTCGACAGCCGCGCGTCCGACATCGTCTACACGTCACTGTTTTCCGGTGTTCACGGCAGCTATTTGAAAGACAGCGTCCGCAACGCCGGGCTCGACCCCGACAATCTGCCGCAGGGCGACAAGGCGCACATGGACTTTGCGAATCGTGACAACGCGAAGGCGTGGAAAGACATCTGGAGCGCCGGGCAGGGCGTCGGTGCGATCGACAGCATCGAACCGACTCGGGAGCTGGTCCTCCGCATCGAGGCAGAATACCGGGCAGCGTTGACCGGGCTGCCGCGCGCATGAGGATCGCGCTGCTGTCCTACGTTTTTGTCGCCGTCGGCGGCGCAGCTGGCGCGATCGCGCGCTTTTCTTTGACACTTCTGCTACAGCAGCGCGAGCAGGCATTTCCCTGGGGTACGCTTTCGTCGAACGTGCTCGGCTGCCTCATCATCGGCGTACTCGCGCACGCCATCGCCGCCAGCGACTGGTTTAACGCGTCCGGGTTAATCCCGGAGCAGTACCGACTGCTGTTCGCGGTCGGATTCTGTGGTGCGTTCACGACGTTGTCTGCGCTCGTGTTCGAGATCAACACGATGTTGCAGCGCGGCGACCTCGCGCTCGCGTCGGGCTACTTCACAGCGACGATGTTTGGCAGCTTCCTCGCGTTTTACGTTGGCGTACAGATCGCCCGCCAGTTCACGGCCTGATCGACGCTCGTACGTCCTCAAGCGCGTCGAGAAACGCGTCTGTTTGATCGCGCTGCTCGGCTTTCATGAATACGCTGCGGAGCACACGGACGCGTTCCGGATAGACGTCAACGCCGAGCGTTTTTGCCAGGCGCTCGCCGGGAATCTCGATCAGGGCGAGATGCAGTCCCTGCCGTTCGCCTGCTTCGAAGATTTTCTGGTTCAGGTGGCCAGCCTCTTCGACCGTCGCGGCGAGCGCGGAGTAGAGAAGAATATCGAGCGCCGGCTCCTGGATCGCCACGAAGTCCGCGTGATTCTCCATCCCGGAATACACGCGGGACGCCGTCTCCAGGCAGTCATCCAACATTCTGGAAAACTCACCGTCAGGCATCGGCGGTAAGAGCCGGTGCGTTGCCCAGAGCGCGACCGCCGCGGCGCCTGCCCGCGAACACTCGAGGCTGATCTCGCCGAGATGCAGTTCATCGGACGAGAAATACGTGTACGCGGAGTCGTGTTTATAGAAGCGGCCGACGCTGCTGTCCCTGAACAACACGCAGCCGCAGCCGTAGGGTTGCAGCCCGTGCTTGTGCGGATCGATGACAATCGAGTCTGCGCTGCCGGCCGCGTCGAAGCGCTTCCGAATCTCCGGCGCAAGCCTGGAAGCCAGCGTGAAATAGCCTCCGTAGGCTGCATCGACGTGGACGCGGGCGCTATGCCGTTTTGCAAGCTCCAGGATTCCAGGCAGGTCGTCGACTGCGCCGGCACCCGTCGTGCCGAGCGTTGCGACAATAGTGCCAACATCGCCATTGGTGAGTTCGTGCTCAAGCGCGTCCAGGTCCATGGAGCCGTCCGGGTTGCTCGCGACGGATCGGTAGTCGAGTTTCAGGACGTGGCTGATCCTGCCGTGCGTGTAGTGCGACTGGTCGCTCGCAACGATTGCCTTGCCCGGATGCAGTTCACCGGAGACCCAGAGAGCCTCCAGGTTGGCCATCGTGCCGCCGCTGGTCAGGTGCCCAAGATACTCGTCCCAGCCGAAGATGCCCGCGAGCTCCCGGACACATTCCTTTTCCATTGCTGAGCTCGCGCGACCGCCGTCCAGCGCGTGGTTGTTCGGGTTGATCCAGAGCGAAAGCGCGTAGGCGAGCCGGGCAACCGGATGCGGCGGCTTCAGCATCTGCCCGGCGTAGCGAACGTGATGGTACGGGTAGTTGTCGTGGAGGCGCGTCGCGACCTGCTGCAGAACGGCTTCGATTTGCTGTTCGTCGACGGCACCGCCGAATCCAAGGTCGTCGAATCCTTCGGATAAGGTTTCAACGGCAGTTTCGAGGAGCCGGAGTTCAGATTGCAATTGCACCGTGGCTAATCCTTGCGTTTCAGCGACACGGAAGCTTAACGAAAAGCTGGCAGTTTTGTGCGCGTCGATCCGGGACGGCCGGGGATTCTTTTGCGGTCGTAAATCGTTACACTCGACAGAGAGTCTTCGCAGCAGCAATCCGCTTCAGTCGGAGCTTAAGAAGTTCAATTAAATTCTAATTAAAACAGAGATTTAAGTAATTTATCTAAAGTAACTTGGAATCTTTAATGAAGAAAGCAGTTCAGCGGGTCTCGAGTGGCGCGCCCTGGGAGGCGTCCTTCGGATACTGCCGCGCTATTCGCGTCGGCAATTCCATTGCCGTCTCCGGGACCGCGGCGGTCGGCGACGACGGTCAGGTCGTTGGAGAGGGCGACCCGGAAGCGCAGGCTCGTCAGTGTTTGCGAATCATCGAAGCTGCCCTGGTCGAATGTGGCTCCGGACTGGAGGACGTCGTGCGTACCCGCGTTTTCGTCACATCAGCGGACGACTGGCAGGCCATCGGACGGGCACACAGCGCGGCATTCGGTGAAGGCCGACCCGCGACCAGCATGGTTGAGGTCAGCAGGCTGATTGATCCCGCGATGCTTGTCGAAATTGAAGCGGATGCGATCGTCGTGGACGTCGACACAGCAGGAGATCGGACTTGAATCGCCGGCAGGTTCTGAAGCTTGCGATCGCCTCGGCGCTGGTCGGTCTCCAGAATTTTGTCCCACGGCTCGCGTCGGCAAAGTCCTCCGCGACATTCCGGCACGGCGTTGCGAGCGGCGATCCGTTGCACAATCGCGTGATTCTGTGGACCCGGATCTCGGGAGTGAGTCGTCCGACGCGGGTCCGCTGGACCGTCGCCCGCAATCCTGACATGAGCGGCATCGTACGGCGGGGCCGCCTGAAAGCGCGCGCCGACAGCGATTACACCGTCAAGGTCGACGCGGACCGCCTGCCGGCGGGCACGACTTTGTACTACCAGTTCCGTGTCGGGAAGGAACGGTCGCCGATCGGTCGAACGAGAACGACGCGTGCATCCGGCGTCGCACCCGTGAGCCTCGGTGTTGTCTCCTGTTCCAACTTCGCCTACGGCTATTTCAATGTTTACCGCGAACTGGCGAACGCCGACTCGCTGGACGCAGTGATTCATCTCGGCGATTACATCTACGAGCACGGCATGGGCGAGTACGCGACCGAGTATGCCGAGAGGCTCGAACGCGTTCCCGTACCGGCTCATGAGATCGTCACGTTGGACGACTACCGCCAGCGCTACGCGCAGTATCGAAGCGACGAGGATCTGCAGGCAGCCCACCGCCAGCATCCTTTTATTGCGGTCTGGGATGACCACGAGTTCACGAATGATTCCTGGGAAGACGGCGCGGAGAACCACCAGGACGGCGAGGGGAGCTGGCAGGCACGCCGCGACATCGCGATCCAGGCCTACGCGGAGTGGATGCCGGTGCGTTTCACGCCAAACGGAGCAGACACCCGCATCTTTCGCGCCTTCCGCTTCGGCGACCTCGCGTCGCTGCTGATGCTGGACACGCGCCTGCACGGCCGCGACGAGCAGGCGGATGCGAATCCTGAGTCCAGTCGGGAAGAGATCATAGAGCGCCTGAAAGACCCCGCGCGCCGGATGATCAGCGAGGAACAGGAAGACTGGCTGGCCAGCGAACTTGTTCGTGCCCAGGAATCGCGCTGGCAGGTCATCGGCCAGCAGGTGCTTATGATGGCGTCGAACGCCCCGTATCTCGAGCCGCTGATCGATCGCAGTCGTCCGTCGCTCGTCACCGGCGAGGTTCTTGAAGGCTATGTCGAAGGCAGCAAGGGCAACCCGCCGCTCGCGCTCGACACCTGGAACGGCTATCCCGCCGCACGCGAGAAAATGCTCGGCATGCTGGCCAGGTTGGCTCCCAACCCGGTCGTGTTGAGCGGCGACCTGCATACGCCCCTGGCCGGCAACCTGACGCTGATGGGCGAGGATACCCCGATCGGCGTTGAGCTCCTGTCGGGATCTGTCACATCGCCGGGGTTTGCGGACTATCTTCCGGAGGCCTATCCGGGCGCGTTCCGGGACGCGTTGATCGACACGAACCCCGAGATTGTCTACGCCGAGACGTCCCGCAGCGGCTGGATGCGTGTCGATTTCACGACCGAGGCCTGTACCGCAACCTGGCATCTCGTCGACACCGTGCACGAGCAGGCCTATTCAGTCGCGATCGACCAGCGGGCGCGCGTCTTTGCCGGCGAATTCCACAAAGGCCTCGAGGTTCTCGGCCCCGGGTCCGATCAGACAGGAGCGAAAGGATGAAACAGTCAGGCATCGCGCTGCGCATAGAGCCAAAGCCGAGGGACCTCGGCGAATTCACCGTGCGACGGACGCTGCCCGACCGCAAGCAACAGATGGTCGGGCCATTTATTTTCTTCGACCATATGGGACCAGCCGATTTTCCGCCGGGCAGCGGCATCAACGTGCGACAGCATCCGCACATCGGGCTCGCGACGGTGACCTATCTGTTCGAAGGCGAAATCCTGCATCGCGACAGCCTGGGCTACGTCCAGCCGATTCAACCCGGGGCCGTCAACTGGATGACTGCCGGACGCGGCATCGTGCACTCCGAAAAAGTCAGCGCAGAGCTGCTTCAGTCCGGGCAACGCCTGCACGGTCTGCAGGTCTGGGTCGCTCTGCCGGAAGACAAAGAAGAGATCGAGCCGCGTTTCGAACACTATCCCGCGGGTGCGATTCCGCGAATCCGGGACGACAACGGCGTGCGCAGTCTCGTGATTGGCGATGCCTGGGGCCTCACGTCACCCGTCCGCACGGAAAGTAAAACGCTGTATGCCGCACTCGAACTCGAACCCGACGCGTCGATACCGCTCCCTGAAGCACAGGAACTCGCGCTCTATGTCGTCGAAGGGGCTGTGACGGTCGGCGACGAAACTGTCACGGAGGGCGTGATGGCAGTGTTCGGCGACGAGCGTCCGACCTCGATTTCAACTGACGGAAAGGCCCTGGCCGCGCTGCTGGGCGGCGATCCTGTCGGCGGCCGCCGGCACATCTGGTGGAACTTCGTCAGCAGCTCGGAGGAGCGCATCGCATCCGCAAAGCAGGAGTGGCAGGACGGCGGCTTCGACCGCGTCCCGGGCGAAGACGACTTTATTCCGTTGCCCTGAGGCGCCGTCAGTCCTGCGGCCGTCCCCGACGTTCGGCGCGGCGTTCTTTTATGCGTTGTTTGACTGCGGCACGCTCTTCATCGCTCATCGCATTCCAGCGTTCGCGCATCTTTGCGCGTCGTTCCTGCTTCCGCTCACGCATTTTTTCGCGGGCAGCCTGGCGCTCTTCCTCGCTCATCGCGTCCCAGCGTTCGCGACGTTCGGCGCGGCGTGCATCGGCCTCCGCGCGACGTGCATCGCGTAGCGCCTGCTTGTCCTCGGGGCTTAAGGAGTCATATTCCTGGCGCAGTTGCTCGCGGCGAGCCGCACGCTCTTCCGGTGACATTGCCTCGAAGTACGCCCGCCGGTCTTCCGGGCTTAAGGACCTGAGCTCGTCGAGACTTTGCGCGCTTGCCGGAATTGACCACGCAAACACGAGAAGAAAAATGGCTGTTCGTCGATTCATGATAGGTTTCCTCGCTGATTCTTTTGACCGCATGTCCAGATCAACGCACGACGAGGCAGGTGGTTGACGTCAACGGAGTTAAAATGACGCGTCGTTTTCACAGTCTTATTGCGGTGCCGCTCCTCCTGAGTGTACTGCTCACAGCCTGCAGCGCGCCGCCGCGTCTGGCAGCCCTGCCGGCATCGGTGCCGGAAGGCTTCGATCTAACTGGACTCTGGCAGCTCGACGATCAGGAGCTAAAATCCAGCCAGTTCGCGGCTCGACGCAGGGCGAACGCACTGATCGCAAAAGACCCGGAGCCGGTGAAAGACGCGCCGGGAGCGGCGCTGTTCGTCTTCCTTGAGAAAGGCCAGCAGCTTAAAGTTACGCAGACTCCGGCAGGCCTGTTCGTCGCTTTCGATCGCGCGATTGTGGAGGAATACCGGTTTGGCGAGCTCCGGACTGTCAGCGTCGGACCGATCGCTGCGCAGCGTGCAACGGGTTTCAGAGGGCGCGCGCTGACGATCGAAACGCTCGGGGAGGACCGCGTTCTGATGCGGGAAACCTATCGCCGTGACGGCGATGAGCTCGTGCGAGAGATTCGCCTGACGCAAAAGGAGAGAGTGCTGTACGACGAGGTAGTTCGCTACCGCCAGGTGGATCCCTGACGGAAAAGTGGGTGACGACGTGCCTTTCCCCGGCGGGTATGAGGGTCCGGACGCGCCGCCACCCGGCCTGTTCTTGATATCGCTACTAGATACCTCGTTGTTGCAGGCATTAGAACATACCTCGAACTAAAAAGTAAAACTTGTCGACCTTGTTGGTTCTAGGTATGGTATTTCGACCAGCGGAGAGGCGACATGGCCAAGACCAATCCACCCTTCATGAGCGGCGTGCCGGAGTTACTGCTGTTGCGGCTCTTGGGTCAGCGGGAGATGTACGGATACGAGCTCGTTCGCTCCGTACGCCTTGCGACGAACGAGTCGATTCGGCTGGGCGAGGGCGTCATCTATCCGGCGCTGCACTCGCTTGAGAAGGCCGGCGCACTAAAGGCGCGCCGCAAGACAGTCAATGGACGATCTCGCGTGTACTACGCGCTGACGGCGACCGGCGAGAAACGCATGACGGCGCTACTGTCAGAGTGGCAGCGCATCGAGTCTGGCGTGAGAAATGCCCTGGAGGTACCGCTCAATGCAACGACTTGAAATTCTCGAGCTTGAACAGCGCCTCGTTCGTCGGGGCACGGCACGCCACGTCGCGCGTCGTACCGTCGAAGAACTCTACGACCATTTCGAAGATCTCGTCGACTACCACCGGCGAGCGGGACTTTCCGACGACGCAGCCGAACGCCTCGCGGCTTCCGACCTTGGCGATTCCGAGATATTGACCAGCGCTTACCGCGAGCAACAGGAGTTAAAGGGATTTCTGGCACGACAGGAGTGGCTTTCGGCCGGCTTCGCACCGGTCCTCGCGGTTGGACACAGTATCGATCAGAAGTTGGCCGGGGCGGCCTCACGGTGGCTTGCGGGGCTTGTCGCTGCGAGCGTGGTGACAGCATCGATCATGCTGCTGCTCCAGATGTCGATCACCGTCGCCTGATTCGCTACAGGGCGCGGTAGTCAGTCAGGCTCGCTTCCAGCCGTAGTTTTCCCTTGCGGTGCTGCTCGATCAGGGCAGGCGCGAATCCCAGCTCCTCCACCAGCCAGAACGTCGTCGTTCGGGACGAGCCTTCGGATTGATGCCGGATTCCAACCGCGTCGAAGGTTCCTGCACGCGTCTTGATGCGGCGCGTGCCGATGTTCTCGATCGTCAAAACTTTCGTTTCGTCGATATCGAACATGCGATACACGCTTTTCGGGCAATCCCGGGCCAGGTCGGCCATTAGCTGATACTGGATCGAGACGCGATCGTAGGTCGGCGGCTCGAACGGAATCTGCACGGACTCCCCGTTGACGGTCCCGGTAAGCTGCAGGTCATCGTGTGAAAAAGCGATGGCGGCCGAGGTTTCATCCTTGGTCAGCTCGTCAGTCGTCGAGAACTCGAGCGGCTGCAAGCCGTCGGAGTTTTCTGCAAACACCGCGAGTTCTTCAATCATGCCTCTCGCGAGTGCTCGCGACATGCCGGTTGTCTCCAGCGCGTGCCGCGCG
>CAWUHY010000103.1:0-9624 GCA_963922215.1 uncultured Gammaproteobacteria bacterium
CGCCCTCCCCGACCGGCAGCGCCATTCCGTCGCCGGTTCCTGTGAACGGGTGATGGCAACTCGCGCAGGAAATGTTCCGGTTGCCGCTTAAGATTTTGTCGAAGAAAAGCTGCCGTCCGAGCTCGATCGTCGCAGGATCACGGCGGACCTCAGTCTCGAAGTCGGCGTCGCTTACCGGTGCAGGAAGGCGCACCCAGGCATGCGAGTGCGACGCGTTGTCGGCGGATGTCGGCACCGAGGCCACGAACAACGTGCTAAACGCAAAAAGGTAGAAAGCGGCTTTGAGCATTGGTCGATCCTTATGACTAGTTCAGTCAAGGATCGCTGGCCCGTTTGCTCGCCGCGACGCGGTTAACTCGGTCGTCCGTTTAGTTTCGACGCTTACGGAGCAACGGGACGCTCGCGCGGTACGAACGCTATCAATGTCGCGTCAATCGTTTCCGCGGCGATCACCACCGTCTCGAGAGAATCCGAGAAAAATTCGAGGGGGATGCGCTCGAACACGTCAGTCGGGCGGTGGTAGTCCGGGTGGTCTTCGACGCCGAAGTAGATGAAAGGAATATCGACGGCGTGGAACGCGTAGTGATCGGACTGGAACGTCCAGTCGTTCGCGCGACCGTTGGCGGGGTCGTCGTAGCCCATCAGCAGCTTCACAGGAACGTTCTTCGCGAGCTCCTCGATTAGCGGCACCCAGTGCGGCTGGTGGTAGGTTCCGGCGACGTAGAGTTCGTTGACGTCACTGCGGCTGATCATGTCTAGATTGATATTGAGGGTGATGTCGAGGTCGTCCGCGAATTCGGCAACGAATGCACGTGCGCCCCAGAGACCGCCCTCCTCAGCGTCGACCAGCGCGAAGACGATCGTGTTATCGGGCGGCGACTGTTTGAAGTGCTCGGCAATCGCGAGTAGCCCGGCAACGCCGGACGCATTGTCATCCGCGCCGTTGTAGATTTCGCCGTCGACGACACCCAGATGATCGTAATGCGCGGTAACGACAATCGTTCGCGCATTGTCGGAGCGCCCCGGAATCTCGAACAGGATATTGATGCCATCGGAGAGCTCAACGCGCTCACCCGACTCACCGGTGCGCGAGCGTTCGAAGACGTGGAGGTAGGGATTCTCCTCGGACGAAGCGGCATTCGCGGAAAACGGTTCGAGGCCCATCGACTCGATCATCTCCAGCAGGTAGGCGCGCGCCAGTTCGCTACCCGGCGTCCCAGGAGCACGCCCGGCCATTTCGTCGCTTGAGAGATGTTTTGTGATCTCGATGAAGGACTGGTAAGGCCGCGGACCGTCAGTTGCTTCCGGCTGGCACGCAGCGAGGCAAAGCACGCTGAAAATCAGGCTGAGACGTCGTGGATACATCGTCGATTGTTTCCGCAGTGATCGGTGAAAGCGCGCATGGTAGCACCCGGCAGTATCGCGTCGACGTGCGATGAATCGAATCAGCCGGCGGATGCGTCGCCTGATCCCGTGACGGCACGGGTAAATGCAGTCTTGTAGCTGCGGCCCAGCGCGACTTCGCTGCCGTCGCTCAAGACAATCTGATGTCCCGAATCGACGCTGCGAATCTCACGGACTTTGTCCGCATTGACGATAAAGCTGCGATGGCAGCGGACGAAGGGGCCGTGCGCGAGCCGCTTCTCGAGGTTTGCCATCGTTTCCCGGATCACGAACTCGCGACCACCGCTGTAGACCGACACGTAGTTTCTTGCCGCCTCGAGATAGTCGATCTCGTCGAATCGCAGCAGACGCTCGCCGTCCCGGGTCTGCACCGCCAGTCGGTCGGGCTTTGGGTCCGGCTCAGCCGTCCGCGAGTTCCGGAACAGACGGTAGGCAAGGAGAACGGCGAGGATGCCTAAATAAATCTTGATGTCTTTCTGATATTCGACGAGCAGGTTGTCGACGAAGTTGGCGCGCCAGACATAGTCGCGACCGTGAAACGCGTACCAGGGAATGCGGAGCATCACCATGATGCTGAAATGGCCGAACGCGAAGATTACGGTTCCCGCCGTGTGGCCGATTACGGCAGCGGCCCATCGGTCGATCAGTATCGGAAACAGGCGGAGCCAGCGGACGACAAAGGGAATCATGATGAGCACGGCGATGGCGCTCGTCGCCTGTTCCGAGATCAGGAGAAAGTCGCTTTTGCCGTATCCGAGCTGATCGCGCTCCTGCAGTTTTGCGAGGAGATCACTGCCCCAGAGCACTGTGACCAGCAGGATCCAGCCGCCGGCTTCGATCGCTTTACGCGGGAAGGAATTTCGTGCCTCGCTGTCGTTCACGCTCGTCCTCGCTTCCCGGTCATTCGTCCCGGTATCCTGACGTTTGTCCCAATCGCAGGGACGACGTCGGTAGCGTCGCGCATAGTGGCCGCCTTTCCAACCGGAATTGAGCAGTCATGAGCAAACACAATCTTATCAATAGCAGACTCCTCGCAGTCTGCTGCATCGCCCTCCTCGTCCTGATTCTCGCCGCCTGCAGCAGTGGAGGAGGCTCGGCCGAGGCCCCGCGCAGGGAGCCAATCGGCGACAACTGCGACATCACCGAAATCCCGACCGCGAGCGGCTGCGCGACGGTCGCTGTTCGCTTGGACGAGCGAATCCCGACTTCGTTCACCGAGAATGGCGCGCCGGTCAGCCTCGAGCTCGTCTACTTCCGGCCGGTAACGGGTGACCGCCATCCCGTTCTCGTCATGCACCACGGGTCAACCGGCAACGGCTCCGACCCGTCGCTGTTTCGCGAAACGTTTACCAGCAAGTCGGTTGTCCGGCATTTCGCGCAACGGGGCTGGGCCGTCGCCTTTCCACAGCGTCGCGGTCGGGGACTGTCCGACGGCCTCTACGATGAAGGCTTCACCGACAACCGCAGCGGTTACTCCTGCGCACGCGACAGGGCGTTGTCGGGAGCGGAACGGGCGCTCGAAGATATCAACGTTATCAGCGACTCCATTCGGAGCCGTAGCGATGTCGATTCGACACGCATGCTGCTCGGCGGCGTGTCGCGTGGCGGCATTTTGGCCGTGACGCACGCTGCAAGACGACCCGACGTGTATCTCGGCGTTCTCAATTTCGTTGGCGGGTTTATCGGCGAAGGCTGCGGCGACCACCTGGACATCAATCGCAGCCTTTTCGTCGAAGGCGCGGCATTTCCAGGGACTTCGCTCTGGCTCTACGGCGAAAACGACACGTTCTACAGTCTCCCCTACAGCCGCGGCAACTTTGCTGCGTTCACAGCGGCGGGAGGCAGGGGGAACATGCACGAATTCACCCGCGCGCCCGGATTAAACGGCCATTTCATCATCAACGACGGAGCGCTGTGGGCAGCGACAGTCGATGCTTACGTGAACGGACTTTAGGTCTGTCAGTCGCGCAGTACCGACAGGAAGCCTTCACCGTAACGGTCGAGCTTCGTCTGCCCGACGCCGCTGATCGCCAGCATCTCTTCTTCGGTCTGCGGACGGTGCGTCAGGAATTCGTGCAACGTGCTGTCGTGGAAGATCACGTAGGCGGGAACATTGTGCTCGTTCGCGAATGTCTGCCGACACTCGCGCAGTGCATCCCAGAGCTCCCGGTCGTTCTCGGAGATCACATGCTCGCCGCCGCGCTTTTTCTTTGTCGTGACAGGACCTTTCGGATCCTCGCGAAAATTTAAACTGACGTCGCCGCGGAGTACGCCGCGGCTTTTCTCGGTGAGCACAAGCGCGCCGTAGCGTTCGGCATCGGCCCGGAGGTAGCCGGCTGCGATGAGCTGGCGGGTGACGGAGCGCCAGGTCTTCGCCGGCAAGTCGGTGCCGATTCCGAAGACGCTCAAATTGTCGTGGCCGTGCTGCCTGACCTTGTCCGTCGACTTGCCGAGCAACACATCGACAAGATGCGCGGCACCGAAGCGCTGCTCTGTTCGATAGACTGCGGACAGGAATTTCTGCGCCGCCTCGGTTCCGTCCCAGGTTTTGACGGGCACGAGACAGCCATCGCAGTTGCCGCAGTCTTCGGCAAGTGAGTCACCGAAGTACTCGAGCAAGGGCCGGCGCCGACAGCCGGTGCCCTCGCACCAGGCCAGTAGCGCATCGAGCTTGTATCGCTCGTAGCGTTTGTACTCTTCGGTCGCCTCCGACTCGTCGAGCATCTGCCGCAGGCGCACGACGTCCTGCAATCCGTAAACCATCCAGGCCTCGGCGGGCTCGCCATCGCGCCCTGCGCGGCCGGTTTCCTGATAGTAGGACTCCATGCTTTTCGGGAGATCGAGATGGACAACGAAGCGCACGTCCGGTTTGTCGATACCCATGCCGAAGGCAATCGTCGCGACGATGATCATGCCGTCTTCGACGAGGAAGCGTCGTTGATTGTCGCGCCGCACATCGGCGTCGAGACCAGCGTGGTAAGGCAACGCCTTGAAGCCCTGCTCGCACAACCAGTCGGCTGTGCTTTCCGTTTTCTTGCGGGACAGGCAGTAGACGATGCCGGCGTCGTTGCGGCGGCTCTTCAGGAAGCGAAGTAGCTGGACTTTGGGATCGGTTTTTGATTGAACGGTGTAGCCAATGTTCGGCCGGTCGAATGGCGCGATGAATATCTCCGGAGCCTTGAGCTCGAGGCGCTCAACGATCTCGGCACGCGTGCGTTCCGTCGCGGTCGCCGTCACCGCCATCCGCGGCACGCCGGGAAACAGCGAACCGAGCTCGCCAAGCGACAGGTAATCGTGGCGGAAGTCGTGGCCCCACTGCGACACGCAGTGCGCTTCGTCGATTGCGATCAGCGAAATCGGAGCGCCGCGCAGCAGCGAGCGCATGTGGCTCGTCGCAAGGCGCTCCGGTGCGATGTAGAGGAGTTGCAGCGTGCCTGCCCGGAGCCGTGCGATGACGTCGTCCTGTTCCTCCCGCGGCTGCGCCGAGTTCAGACAGCCCGCCTCGATGCCGAGTTCGTGCAGGGCCGCGATCTGGTCCTGCATGAGGGCAATCAGCGGCGAAATGACCAGGCCTGTGCCGTCTCGGAGGATCGCCGGGATCTGGTAGCACAGTGACTTGCCGCCGCCGGTGGGCATGAGAACGAGAGAATCCTGGCCTGCGAGAGCTGCGTCGATGATGGCTTCTTGTTGGCCGCGGAATGCGGAGTAGCCGAAGACGGTGTTGAGGATGGAGAGGGGTGCTTGATTCAAGGAGTGATGATCCTGCAATTGCTAAATTGGGATTGTAAGCGACTTGTCGGCGCGAGAGGCGATGCCGATACATCGATGATGAAAGCTAGGTTGAGCCATCGGGCTTTGCAGCTTTTTTATTTTACGAATACGCCTTCAATCGCAAACCAACGCGACGCCTGAATTTTTCTAAGTTGGCGCTCGATTTTTTCTCGTTTGTCCGTTCGGTGCTTCGCTCCTATCGTTATTTCCGTCAGCGCAATGTGTGCGTTGAAACACTTCGACAATGGGAGCAGTAGATTATGAACATCGCAAAAGTCGTAAAACGTCTCCTCGCCGTTTGCGCGGCAGTGATGGTGTTTGCGCCGATCTCGATGGCGGTAACCAAGGAATCAACGTACACGATGATGGTTGTTGAGAATTTCGCTTACGGCAAGAGCATTTTGTCGGGACGGTACGAGTTGGCAATCAACAGGCTCGCAAAACGCGGCAGTCGCTACGCCGACAATTTCGAGACTCAAACCAACCTCTGCGTGGCCTACACGAAGTCCGGGCAGCTCAGCAAAGCGGAAGATGCATGCAACGCAGCAGTCGATCTCATTCAGCGCCACCGTGCCTTTGAAAACTCGGGCCGTTCGGTTTCAGAGGACGAATTTGCAGATGCGCACCGCGATTTCGCAATAGCGCTGTCAAACCGCGGCGTCTTGCTCGCGGCGATGGGTCAGGCAGACGACGCGGCGCGCGATTTCCGGGAAGCCGAAGGACTTGGATCGGGGCTGGACGCGCCCTCGATTAATCTCGCGAGAGCTGCCCGGTAGGTAGAGTGATAGTTTTTGGAGGCCCGTGCTTTGGTGCGGGCCTTTTTTTTGAGGGGAGGAATGGGGTTCGCGCTGACGGTGGAACGGGGATTTCGAGGTCGCTATACCCGATAGTCGAGGGATGGATTCGAATCGCCTTTGGGCGATTCTCACCCCTGCGGGGCGCCAGGCTAGCTGGCGTCCGTCTCAGCAGCAAGACGTGCAATTCGTTTGATACCGGCATTGCCGTAAAGACCGCAGTGCGACCTGTCGAACCGGAGGGTTTGAATCTCCCTCTCTCTCCGACAGATCAATAAAAAAGGGCCCGCTGGGCCCTTTTTTATTGATTTGGCGGAGAGAGAGGGATTCGAACCCTCGATACGCTATTAACGTATACTCCCTTAGCAGGGGAGCGCTTTCGACCACTCAGCCATCTCTCCAAATTCTTTTGTTTCTGCCTTACTGTTGTCCTGTTTCATTGCTGGCCGGGGAGCGCTTGGATTCGTCGCTTCGCTCCTCACCCTTCGGGCGCGCTTCGCGCGTTTGTCGGCGCTGCGCGCCTCGGATCGACCACTCAGCCATCTCTCCGAATTCTTCCGTCGGTCATTTTCGAAGCCACAGTAAACAGCGGCGCCTCTTACCGAGGGCCGCAGATAGTACTGACCAAGACATTGGAGGTAAAGCCCGGTAGGTCTTTAGTCCCCGGCGGCGGCTGCCTCCGGTTCATCCCCTGACTGCTCTTTCTTGATCCTTTCAAAGATTTCTTCTCGGTGCACGGCGACATCTTTTGGCGCATTGATGCCGATTCGCACCTGATTCCCTTTCACCCCTAAAACGGTGATCGTTACATCGCTCCCGATCATGACCGTCTCACCGGCGCGTCGCGTCAGAATCAGCATGATTTCCTGCTCCTGCTATTCATCGAGGCCCCTTGCCTCTCTTTTTGTACGCGTCGTACTCCCTAAACCCTTGTAATACTAGCCGAATTTGGAGCGGCAGAACCACTTTTTGCGGGAATGAGGCACAAACTGCGCCGGGGCGATCAGGAGGCGAGCTGGCTTTCCACCCATGCAGGAACCGATGCGAGGGCCGCATCGAGGGCGCCGGCGTCGGATCCGCCGGCCTGGGCAAAATCCGGACGACCGCCGCCTTTGCCACCGACGCGCTCCGCGACCGGGCGAATGAGGTCGCCGGCCTTGATGCGGTCCGTGTTGTCCTTGGTCACGCCTGCGGCGAGTCGAACCTTGCCGTCATCGACCGAACCGACAACGACAATCGCGCTCTGGAGCTTGTCCTTGAAGCGATCGACCGCGTCGCGCAGCGTCTTGGCATCCGCGCCGTCCATGCGGGTCGCGAGCACCTTGATGCCGGAGATTTCCTTAACGTCGCCGGAAGGATCCGCGCCTTTGCCTGTCAACAACGCCTGTCGCGCGGCCGCGAGTTCTTTCTCGAGATCCTTCGTTTTCTGGACGAGCGCCTGCACCTTGTCGACCGCCCTGTCTGGCTGAGCCTTTAAAGTCGCGGCAATGTCCGCTAGGCGCTGCTCTTTCGCGTTGATCCAATCCAGCGCTCCCTTGCCCGTGACAGCTTCGATGCGGCGCACGCCGGATGCGACGCCGCTCTCGCTCGTGATCTTGAACAAACCAATGTCGCCAGTGCGGTCGACGTGCGTGCCGCCGCAAAGCTCCATCGAGTTCGGCCCGAGGCGCAGGACACGAACCTTGTCGCCGTATTTCTCGCCGAACAGCGCAACGGCTCCCGCTGAGACTGCGTCGTCGTAACTCATGTTCTGAACGTCGGCCGGCGCGTTCGCACGGATATCAGCGTTGACGACGTCTTCGATCTCAAGCAGCTGCTCAGGCGTCACCGCCTCGTAGTGCGAGAAGTCGAAGCGCAGCCGGTCGGGGGCGACCAGCGAGCCTTTCTGCTGAACGTGCTCGCCCAGGATGTTGCGCAGCGCCGCATGCATCAGGTGCGTCGCCGAGTGGTTGAGGCGAATGGCCTGCCGGCGCTCCTCGTCGACGATCGCGTCGAGTTCATCGCCGACCGCGAGGCTGCCCTCCTCCACGGTGCCGTAGTGCACGTGGGACGCGCCGCCTTTCTGCGTGTCAGTCACATGAAAGAGCTTACCCTCGGCGACGAGCACGCCAGTGTCGCCGATCTGCCCACCGCTCTCGGCGTAAAACGGCGTACGTTCGAGAATGACCGCACCTTCGTCGCCGGCTTCGAGCTGGTCCACGGTTTCCCCGTCGTGGAACAGCGCGACGATGCGGCTCGTGTTCTCAATGCCCTCGTAGCCCGAGAATTCGCTTTCGATATCGGACTTGATGCTGCCGTCGGTCGCAGCGCCAAATTTACTCGCGGCGCGCGCTCGGTCGCGCTGTTTCTCCATCTCCGCCTCGAAGCCCGAGTGGTCGATCTGCAGCTCACGCTCGCGGGCGATATCCGCGGTGAGATCAACCGGAAAACCGTAGGTGTCGTACAGCTTGAACACGACGTCGCCGGGAATCTCTTTCCCGTCGAGGTTCTGGATCGCGTTCTCCAGGATATCCATTCCCTGGTGCAGGGTTTCCGCGAAGCGACGCTCTTCTTTCTCCAGGACTTTTTCGACGTGTGCCTGTACGTCTTTGAGTTCGGGGTAAGCGGCGCCCATCTCGCGCGCGAGCGGTTCGACGAGCTTGTGGAAGAAGAGTTCGTCGTGCCCCAGTTTTTTGCCGTGACGGATTGCGCGGCGAATGATGCGTCGCAGCACGTAGCCGCGACCCTCGTTGCCCGGCAGCACGCCGTCGACAATCAGGAAGGAGCACGCGCGAATATGATCGGCGATGACGTTGAGTGAGCTCGAACCGTCGTTCTTGACGCCGAGCGTCTTCGCCGCGGCCGCGATCAGGTTCGCAAAAAGATCGACTTCGTAGTTGCTGTGCACGCCCTGCAGCACTGCAGAAACACGCTCGAGACCCATGCCGGTATCGACGGACGGTTTCGGCAGCGGCGTCATCGAACCGTCCGCTGAACGGTCGAACTGCATGAAGACCAGATTCCAGATCTCGACGTAGCGGTCGCCGTCTTCATCCGGCGATCCCGGAGGCCCGCCCGGCACGTCGGCACCGTGGTCGTAGAAGATCTCGCTGCAGGGTCCGCACGGACCGGTGTCGCCCATCGACCAGAAGTTGTCTTTCTCGCCGAGACGCGTGAAGCGTTCCGGGTCGACCTTCATCTCCTTCAGCCAGATGTCCGCCGCCTCGTCATCGTCCTTGTAGACGGTGACCCAGAGCTTCTCGGGCGGCAGTCCGACGACCTCGGTCAGAAACGCCCACGCGTACTGGATCGCTTCGCGCTTGAAGTAGTCGCCGAAACTGAAGTTGCCGAGCATCTCGAAGAACGTGTGATGCCGCGCCGTGTAGCCGACGTTCTCGAGATCGTTGTGCTTCCCGCCTGCGCGAACGCAGCGCTGCGAAGACGTCGCGCGAGAATACGGACGCGGATCTTCGCCGAGAAACACGTCTTTGAACTGCACCATGCCTGCGTTCGTGAACAGAAGCGTTGGGTCGTTGCCGGGCACGAGCGGCGAGCTCGGCACGATTTCGTGGCCGCGTTCGTGGAAAAATTCCAGGAAGGCCTGGCGCAGTTCATTGCTGGGCATGGATTTCATGCGGGGAGACTTGAGGTCGCGTGCTCGATTTCAAGCGGCAAG
>CAWUHY010000104.1:0-9458 GCA_963922215.1 uncultured Gammaproteobacteria bacterium
CGGCGAACGCACGGTGCGTGTGAACGAAACCGTGCTGGAAGCGGCGATCGAACACGGCGTCACGGACTTCGACCACATCGGTATCAGCTACTACCCGAAGTGGTCCTCGGTGCCGTTTTCCGAACTCGGCGCCTATCTCGATCGTTTTGGACAGCTCTTCGAAAAGCCTATTTCGATCGTAGAGACCGCGTATCCGTGGACGCTGTCGGGCAACGACGATGCCGGCAACTTGCTCGGGGAAGACAGCCTGGTTGACGGATTCCCGGCGACGCCGGACGGTCAGGCGGCATTTTTGAATGCGCTGCGCGAGACCGTTGCATCCACCGGCGGAAATGGCGTGATCTACTGGGAACCGGCGTGGATTTCTTCGCGCTGCGAGACGCGCTGGGGGCGTGGATCACACTGGGAGAACGCGGCACTGTTTGATTTCGAGGGTCGCCTGCTGCCCGGAGCGGTAACGCTTGGTGACGATTAGTTCCTCTCGTCCGGGACCGGTCTCAGGCGGAAACTGAACTCCCTCGATTCGAGCGGAAGCCTGTACTCCGCAAGCGGCCAGAAACCCCAGGAGTTATCGCCACCCAGACCCATCTGTGCGAGGTCGATGTTTAATGTCGTCACGCCAGTTGGTGCAAGATCTGCCCCGTGCCGCTGAGCGCCCGGTCTGTAATCGAGCTCCTCGTAAGGGAAAGGCAATGCGGTCAACTGAATTGTGGGTAGTCCTTCAATTCGAAGCCCGCTGCCGCTCGATGAAGCGACCACGGCCCAGCGCACATCCTGTTTGTTGCCCGTTTCCTGCGGTCGCGAATAGTCGTGGAACTGGTCTTTGACCTCTCCCGAATACAGCCCGACGGCGGCGGATGTATACCTGTCCGGATACGATTCATGCGGGCCCCGTCCGAACCATTGAAGTCTTTCAAAGCCGGCCGGCATCGCGGTCGTCATCCCGATCCGGTAATACTCTGGCAGCTTGCTGTCACCTGTCGGCTCAAGACTGTTGTGAACGATGACTGCGCCGTCGTCCTGGAAGCGATAATTCGTGCGATAGGCCAGGGCGCCGTCGCCGTAATCGGCATCGACGAAAATGCTCAAATCGCTGGTCGACTGATCGTCCACGCGGAGCTCTACCACTGACCGGGTTTCATGAAAGCTTTTCCAAACAGCGAGCGCGTCGGGAATACCGGCGCCGACATCGTTGTCGATTGGTGCTCGCCAGAAATGCGGTTTGAGCGGTGCGGCAAGAAGCGACTCGCCGTCGATCGCAATCTCGTGAATCAGGCCGTCGAGCTTTGAGATGCTGTAGCTGACGCTTCCGATTGCGACCTCGAAACGGGCCTCGGTCTCGTCTATCACGATTGGAAATGATTGTGAGCGCGTTTCGACGCTGTACATCGAGCCCGGCATCCGGAATTGTTCCCACGCCACGCGATGCCCGACCGGCACGAGCGGCTGGTAGTCGGCAGTGGCAAACGCTTCGATCATCAGGAAAAGCTCGCCGCCTGTTGTCGATGGCATCGCCGGGAGTTTCAGGATTGTGGAACTGCCCGCCGCGAGGTCGATTGCCGGAAATACGCCGGTCGCGATTGAGGAACCACTGCTCTCGAGCCTCCAGCGGAATTCGAGGTTCGACGTATCGATGAAGTCGTGCCGGTTGGTCAGTCGGAGTTCGCCGCGTTCAAGGTTCTCGGCCGCGAACTCAATCGGTTGCATGACCTTTGCGGCCTCGTGTGCGTGCGGGTTCAGCGTGCGATCGGGCTGGATAATTCCGTTCGCGAGAAAGTTGCCGTCGTTTCGGCCTTCGTCGTAGTCCCCGCCGTACGCCCAGTAGGGTGTCCCATCATCTTTGTATTCAAGAAATGTCTGATCAACCCAGTCCCAGATGAACCCACCCTGGGCCATGGGCTCGCGCCAGATCAGGTCCCAGTATTCCCGAAAGCCGCCAAGGCTGTTGCCCATCGCATGTGCGTACTCATACAGCACGATCGCTTTTTGCGGACTCGTCCCCAGATAGTCTGTCATCTCTGCGACACGGTCGTACATCGGCGTATATAGATCCGCAAAGTCCCTGGGGTTATGACCTTCGGTTTGTCCGGTGCCTTCGTACGTGACGGCCCGTGAAGGGTCGCGTTGACGAATCCATGCCGCTGCATCTTCGAAGGCCTGTCCGAGGCCTGCCTCATTGCCGAGGGACCATCCAATCACCGACACGTGATTCTTGTCGCGTTCGACCATTCGGGTCATCCGCGCGAGATGCGACTCGTAGAAGTAGGGCTTGTTGCCGAGCCAGATGTCTGGTCCGCCACCCATGTAGGCATGCGACTCGACATTCGCCTCGTCGATCACGTAGATGCCGTACTCGTCCGTCAATGAATACCAGCGTGGATCGTTCGGATAATGCGACGTTCGCACGGCGTTGAAATTCAGTTGCTTCATCAGCTCAATGTCACGGCGCATCGATTCGACCGTGATCGCGCGGCCGGTGACCGGATCGTGCTCATGGCGGTTCACACCGCGAAAAATCACAGGGACGCCGTTGACGTGCAGTCGTCCATCGATCATCTCGATCCTGCGAAAGCCGATCGCGTGTGTGAGCGATTCGACCGTTTCGCCAGCTTCGTCTTTGAGCTCAATCAGCAGGCGATACAGATTCGGCGTTTCGCCGGACCAGCGGCGCACCGAATCGATTGTGACGCCAAAGCCACCGTCGTGTTGCTCCAGCGGAACGGAGGTTCCTTCCTGATCGATCAGCGTCAGTGAGAGGCTGTGATTGTCCGAGTCGCCGGAAAGGCTGACGTCGACGTCCAGGACGCCGTTCTCGCCGTCAAGGTCTGCCCGTGCGAAGAAATCCTGAATGTGGGTTCGCGGAACGGCAAACAGCTCGACGGTTCGCTCGAGGCCGGAAACCGACCAGAAATCCTGGTCTTCGAGGTAGCTACCAGACGTCCACTGGATTACCTGCGCTGCAATCGTATTCTGGCCTGCCTCCACGAACTCGGTGATATCGAATTCGGCCGGCAGTTTGGAATCTTCACTGTAGCCGACCAGCTTGCCGTTGACCCACAGGTACAAGCCGCTGTTCGCTGCGCCAAATCGCAGCAGGATTTTGCGGCCGATCCAGTCCTCGGGGATGGTCACGTCACGGCGGTAACTCCCGACCGGGTTGTCGTCGATTGGGACGCGCGGCTCATCGGCGGGGAACACGTAGTCCACGTTTACATAGCGCGGCTTGCCGAAACCCTGCCGCTCCCAGTTGCCAGGAACGTCTATTGAAGGAGAGTCGCTTACGTCAGTTGCTGGCAGGACGAAAGCGTCGTCGGCATCGGCCGGCGTTTCCGCAAAAGAGAAATGCCACTTTCCGTCCAGCGAAATGAAATATCGGGACGCTTCCGGCTCGCCGCGAAGCGCGAGAGCGGGTGACTCGTAAGAATGAAAGTAACTCCGTGCCGGCTCGCGATTAACCTCGATAACCGAGGCGTCTTGCCACTCGCTGCGCTCAGCGATAGGCGTAAGACCGGACTCACAACCGGCGATCATGGTTAATGCGATCGTCGACATTAGTGTGGGGATTCCACGAAACATCTTCGGCATGATGGCGACCCTTTCCTGTCGAGCGAGTCGGCAATACAAGGCGCAGCCGACGCGTGCTTAATCCGAAGTTTCTGGTATTCAACGGCAAACCTGCCTAGTATTTTCAGCAACTCCGCGAGGCGGCAATGGTTACCGTGATCAAAAAAGAACGCAAGGATAGCGAGTTCCTGAGCACCCTGGCGCGGGGTCTTTCGGTCTTGCGATCGTTCACGCGGGAGCGACCGGAGATGACGCTGAGCGAGGTCGCGGCCGCCACCAATTTGAGTCCTGCGGTCGCGAGACGCTGCCTGTTTACGCTGGTCGAGCTCGGCTATGTCGCACGTGACGAGAAGAAATTTCTGCTGACACCGGAAGTGATGTCCTTCGCTTCCGCGTTCATCGAATCGACGAATCTCGAAGAGCTTGTGCAGCCGTTTCTGCAAAAACTCCGGGATGAGACGGGCGACAGTGCGTCGCTCGCCGTTCTCTCGGGTAACGATATTCTCTACCTCGTTCATGTTTCGACGCGGCGCATGATTCGGCTGGTTGCCGGGTTCGGGACACGCTTTCCAGCCTATCCGACTTCGCTCGGGCGGGTGCTTCTCGCCCACCAGCCAACGCCTGAACTTGGTCGTTACCTGAAGGCGTTGAAGCTCGAGAAGTTGACAGAACAGACGGTGTCCACGAAGGAAGCGCTGCGTAAAATTCTCAAGGACTGCAAGAAAAACGGCTACGCCTCGGTCGAGGACGAACTCGACTACGGAATCGTTTCCGTCGCCGTTCCGGTGTTCGATGCAAACGGAGATATTCTGGCCGCCATTAACTGCTCGACGGCAACTTCTCGCGTTCACCGTAAGGATATGGTCGATACGCGACTCCCCTTGCTGCGGGAGACCGCCCGCGCTGTTGAAAATGAACTGCGCCGCTATCCGATCCTTGAACATTCCATTCGCGGTGCGGCGCGCGACGCTAGCGACTGAGGCTGTCGAGGAAGGCGCCAAGCATTGCGTTGTACTCCGCCGGTGCCGTCAGGTTGCACAAGTGGCCGTGACCGTGAATAACGGTTTCTCTGGCGTCCGGGACGAGATTCAAAATGCGTCTCGCAATCTCGCGTCGTGCCACCGCGTCGCGCTCGCCAGTTATCAGCAGGAGCGGGCACTGGATGTCTTGCAGGTGATCGATCGGTCGGCCGTCCCACTGGTAAGTCTCGAGGTCAAAATTCAAGAGGTCACGGCCCTCGTAGTCGTCAAGCATTTTTCTGATCGCCGACTGAGCCTCAGCATTGCCGAAGGCTGACATCATTGGATGGCTGCTCCAGTCCTTAATCATTGAGCCGATTCTTCCCGACTGCACATAGTCGACGTAATGCTCAAGCGGGATCCTTTCTTCCGGCACCTCGTCCGCCGTAATCCCGTCCGCGGCGGTGCCCTGCAAGGTCAGAGAATGTACGCGATCGGGGTGTGACAGGACGAAACGAATGGCGACACGACCGCCCTGGGACATTCCCACGATGTGAGTTCGGTCAATTTTCCGCGCATCGAGAAGCGCAAGAATGTCGTCTGTTTCGCGACGCAGGTCCGCCGGGGCAGTTGACTGTCCGAATCCACGACGATCGGGTGCGATCACGCGGTAGCCGCCAACCAGCGCGTCAAGCTGCGGCTGAAACGCGCGGTGGTCGAGTGTCCAGCCGTGGATGAACAAAACGGCAGTTCCGTCTCCCTCGTCGAAGACGTAGAGCTGGCCGCCGGCGACGTCGACCGTTGCTGAGCTACTCAGAGAAGTCGACAGCATCCTGCGCACCGACCCACATGGCGTGGGCCGCCGGTTCCTGCATCTCTTCATTAAGGTGGCCGACGAGACCCGCGCAGCGTGCTGTCAGTACGATGCCGCGCATCATCGCGCACGGGATCCCCGCTTCGCCCAGTGACGCGCCGATCGCTGCGCTGATATTCGTCACGAGATTCTTGCCAACCTCCTGCTGGAGGGCCTGTTCCAGCAGATTCAGCGCCGCGAGATGATGGCCGTCAATGTCCTGCTGCTCAACGACACCCAACAAGCGGTCGACGCGCCGGTCTTCCTCCCGGTGGATAGGGTGCCCGAACCCCGGAAGCGGCCGACGAAGTTTCCGGTAAGCACGAACTTCCTCGAGCGCAGCGTTCTCGCGCTCGTCTTCCGGGCGTTCGACGATGCGTTCGAGAATCGCTCCGCATTCGCCGGCCGTGCCCGCGTAACGATCGCCGACGCCGAGGAGTCCCGCGGCGATGGCGCCCTGATACGACTCGGGGGCGCCGTAATAAGTCAGACGCGTCGTCACCGCGGACGGCACGAGTCCGTGTTCCATGATCGTTGTCATGACGGTATCGACGATTGCGACCTGCGCATCGCGCGGAGTCTCACCCAGTGCCTGAAGCAGGAAATACTGCGTGAACGGCATCCGACCGATAATGTCGTCGACGAGATCCCTGCCTCGAACCTTGACCGAGTCTGCATCGAAATAGCAGATCGCCGTTTTTGCCTTTTCTTTCCTCATCGTCGAACTCCGCTGGCTGACTTAAGTGGACTAGAAACAGATTGATACAAAGTTCGGGCCGCGCCCGCCAAGATTTTCGCATATCGAAGTTGAATTCGCTATACGAAAATATTAATGTGCCCATGACTTAGGGTAATCGTTTCATAACAAGGGGGGTTCGATGAAACCGATCCAGGTAGTACTCGCAGCTCTATTCGCAGGCATCGTCTCCACCGATGTCATGGCACAGGCTTTGGAAGAAGTCGTCGTCACCGCTCGTAAACGCGCCGAAACGCTGGAAGAGAGCCCTGTCTCCGTCAGCGCCTTCACCGCGGCGGACATCGAGTCGGCGGGAATCGAGAGCCCGCGCGATTTCATCAACCTCACGCCGAACGTGACTCTTGTTGAAACGCAGAACGCAGGCAACGCCTTCATCAATGTTCGGGGCATCTCGCAGGCGCGCAACAGCGAGATGTCTGTCGCCGTCCTCGTCGACGGAGTCTTGATGCCAAATCCGGCGCAGTTCACGCAACAACTCGTCGACATCCAGCAGGTTGAAGTCCTGCGTGGACCGCAGGGTGCCCTGTACGGGCGCAACGCAATCGGCGGCGCGATTACCATTATTACCAAGGACCCGACTGATGAGATGGCGGGTCGTATTGAGCTGGGAGCCGATAGCGGGCCCGGCTACGCACTCAAAGGCTTCCTGAGTGGCCCGGTCGGCGACTCGGAGAACTGGAAGTACCGTGCATCGCTCGCGTATTCAGACACGGACGGCTTTATCGACAACGAGTACCTCGACGAGGAGGCCGATCCTTACGAAGACCTGTCAGGCCGCCTGAAGCTTCTGTACCAGCCGTCCGACTCGTTCTCGGCCGACTTCCGCGTCAGCGCGTCGATGCTCGAGACGCAGGCGCTGTACTTCGTCATTGGCGATGAAGCAGACAACACGAGTATCCCGGTTCGCGTCAATAATCGCGGCGTAAACGAGCGCGACATCGTCAGTGCGAGCCTTAAACTCGAGTGGGAGCTCAATGCAGGTTCGTTCACGTCGATCACGTCTTACGACACGCTCGAAGAACTTCTGACGGGTGACAATTTCAACTTCGTTCCGCCTGAAGAGTCCTTAATCAATTTCTTCCCGATCGGGATTCTCGCGGCAAGCCTGACCGGCGACGGCTTCGCGGACCTCAGCCAGACCCAGTATCTCGAGAGCGACGCTGTCAGCCAGGAGTTTCGCTTTGTATCGGACGCAGACAGCAGCCTGCGCTGGATTGCAGGCGCCTATGTGATCGCAACTGACCGTTATATCTCGACCGGCAACCAGATCGATCGCGGGAACGGCGTTTTCCCCGTTTTCCGTGATCCGCGCGTGTCGCTGTTTGTCGACCCGACCGATCCCAGCCCCCAGCTCAGTCTTCTGGAAGACGAGCAGGACAATTTCGCTTACGCGTTTTTCGGAGAGGTTTCTTACGATCTGAGCGACACGCTGGAGGCATCGTTCTCGCTGCGCTTCGACGAGGACATCCGCGAGAACACAACCCTGACGGACCCATTGTTTGACCCGTCGGCCGGCCTGATCGACATCACACAGGGCGAAGTCCGGAAAGAGTCGTTCAACGACCTGCAGCCGAAGCTGACGCTGCGCTATCAACCGAATGACGATGTGACCATCTACGGCGGCTACAGCCGCGGCTTCCGCAGCGGCGGTTTCAACCAGACCGGCGTGGGCGCAGCGGTCGCAGAACCCGGCGTCGAGGATTTGTTCGAGGCGCAGGTCAACGACACGATTGAATTCGGGGTGAAGGCGGGCTACGCCGACGGACGTCAGTCCGTGTCCGTGTCTGTCTACAACACTGATTTCGACAACGCATATTTCTTCTTCTTCGATCCGACGACAAGCACGCAGAACCTCGGCGGAATTCCGAAAGTGAATTACAACGGCCTCGAAGTCGAATGGAACGGTCAGCTGACCGACGCGTTCAGCGCCTACATCGGTGTCGGCTACACAGACAGCGAGATCGAGGAGGCTGCCGATCCGGCAGACAACGGCAACCAGGCGCCGCTGGTAACCAAGTTCACGCTGAACACCGGCGGAGAGTATCGTCGTCCGGTCAGCTGGTTCGGGCGCGACGACCTGTACTTCTCGACGCGCCTCGACTACCAGCAGCTCGGCGACACGTGGTGGGATCCCGGCAACATTTCCAAGCGTTCGCAGGTCGATCTTGTTGATGCGCGAATCGGCATCGGCTCGGAGGACGACTGGTCACTGGTGCTTTGGTCCAAGAATGCGCTGGATGAGGACTACAACGCCGAGTTTTCACCAGGCCCCGCGCCCGGACTGAACTTCCTGTGGCCGGCGCAACCGCGTCGCTGGGGCCTGACCTTTACGAAGAACTTCAACTGAGATTAGCGAGGGGAACGCTCATGTCTGCAATTCCACCAATCAAAAGCCGTTTGCACCATAACGCACACGTGACGACCGATCTCGAGGCGGTCAGGAAATTCTACGAAGAAATCATCGGTTTTCCGCTGGTCGCTACCTGGTGTGAGAAAACAGATCTCTTCGGCAAGGAGCGCGTATACGCGCACTGTTTCTTCGACATCGGCAACGGCGAAAGCCTCGCGTTTTTCCAGTTCGCGGATGAAGACGATGCGAAGGAATTCGGGCCGGAGTTACCGCTATCCGGATTCCGGCATCTTGCAATGAAGGTGGACCAGGAAACACAAGACGGCATTCGCGATCGGCTTGCGGAAGCAGGAATTACCGCGCCGCAAACCTACATTCTGGACCACGGCTACTGCTATTCACTTTACGTTTTTGATCCTTCAAATCTGCTGATCGAATTCACTGTCGATCATGAAGACATGGATGCGATCAACGAAGAGCGCAAGGCAAAAGCACATGAAGAGCTTCAGCGCTGGCTTGCAGGCGATCATTCGCCGAACAACGAGGCCTATCACCGATAGGCCGCACCGCCGACAGGGAGAGAAAATCCATGAGCAAGTCTGTTGTTATCGTTTACCACAGCGGCTACGGCCATACCGCGAAACAGGCGGAAGCTGTCACCGCCGGTGCCGACTCTGTCAGCGGCGTCGCCGCCACGTCCTTCGACGCCAGGTCGCTGACTGATGCCGAAGCAGCCGAGTGGTCCGAACTGGACGCCGCGGACGCGATCATTTTCGGCAGTCCGACCTACATGGGCTCAGCATCCGCGACGATGAAGGCTTTCATGGAGGCGACATCGTCTCGCTGGATGGAAGGCAAGTGGGCCGACAAGCTTGCGGCAGGTTTCACGAATTCGGGCTCCCAGAACGGCGACAAGCAGAACACGCTGATTCAGTTCGCTACGCTTGCCGCGCAGCACGGCATGGTCTGGATCAA
>CAWUHY010000105.1:0-9430 GCA_963922215.1 uncultured Gammaproteobacteria bacterium
ATCGAACGCCTGAAGAAATAGACGGCGGTGCTCACGCGTGCGCCTCTTTTATAATTTCCTTGCTTATCTTCTGTTCCTGCCGTTCGGGCTGTTCTGGCTCGGGCGTGCGATCTGGAATCCGGCCTACCGGCCCAAGCTCGGGCAACGCTTCGGAATCGGCCATCCGAAGCTTAAAGAATCGATCTGGGTGCATGCGGTCTCGGTCGGTGAGGTCGTCGCCGCCGAGCCGCTGATTCGCTCGCTGCTGCGTGAGTTTCCGGATCATCCGCTGCTCGTCACCACGGTGACGCCGACCGGCGCGCAGCGTGTTGCATTGACCTTCGGCTCGTCGGTCCACCATGCCTACATCCCCTTCGAAGCACCGGCCTGCGTGAACCAGTTTTTCCGTCGTGTCGATCCAGCGCTGGCGCTGATCGTCGAGACGGAAATCTGGCCCAACCTTTATCGCGCCTGCGGAGTACGGGATATTCCGCTCGTACTCGTCAGCGCGCGTATCTCGCCGCGCTCGGTGCGCAGTTACAGCAAGTTTTTGCCATTATTCCGTGAAACCCTGTCCCACGGCATCATCATCGCAGCGCAAAGCAATTCCGACGCAAAACGCTTCCTGTCGCTCGGTGCCAGTCCCGAGCGCACGCAGGTGACAGGGAACATCAAGTTCGACATCGAACTCCCGAAGGGCATCGCGCGCCGCGGCTATGAGTTTCGGCAGCACCATTTTGGGCAGCGTCCGGTCTGGATAGCGGCAAGTACTCACGAGGGCGAAGAAGCGATCGTACTCGACGCACACCGGATGCTACTTGAGCGGCATCCGGATCTCGTGCTGCTACTCGTTCCGCGGCACCCCGAGCGCTTCGACGGTGTTGAGGAACTCGTGAGGCAAAAAGGATTTGAGCCGGTGACCCGCACCGAGGACAAGCCGTTGAACGCACGGCACCAGGTTTTCCTGGGCAATACGATGGGTGAATTACTGTTGTTCTACGGTGCTTCCGACATCGCATTTGTTGCCGGCAGCCTCGTTCCGATCGGCGGTCATAATCTTCTGGAACCGGCCGCGCTCGGTCTCCCGATCGTCTTCGGGCCGCACATGTTCAACGCGCAGGAAATTGCCGATGAGTTTCTCGAGGCGAATGCGAGCCGGATGGTCGCAAACGGCGAGGAACTCGCCGCCGAGATTCACGCGCTGCTCAAAGAACGCGACGATGCCCGGGAGCTGGGCATCGCGGCTTTGCACCTGGTCGAAAAGAACCGCGGGGCAGTCGAACACCTGATCGGGCTGCTGCCACCGCTGGTGAATAACGGGTAGGTTTTTTCGCGGCTGAAGCCGCTCCCACAGCACACGGCGCGCGTCTTCATTCTTGTGGGAGCGGCTTCAGCCGCGATCCGCGAGCCCGACTATTCCTCTGCCGCTTTCGCGTCTTCCTCGAACTGCTGTTCCGGCGTCATGCGTTCTTCGAGGAACTGGTCGAGACGTTCAAGATCCTGGATCTGCAGGCTGCCGGCCGCCTGGCGCAGGCGCATCGAGTTAAGAATGTAGTCGTAACGCGCCTGGTAGAAATTCGTGATTGCCTGGTACAGCGCAAACTGCGAGTCGAGCACGTCGACGATTGTACGTGTGCCAACGTCGAATCCCGCTTCCGTTGCTTCAAGCGCGGTCCGGCTTGAGGCGACCGCCTGCTCCAGCGCTTTAACGCGGCTGATCTCTGACAGCACGCCGAGATAGGAGTCGCGTGCTTCGCGTTCCGTCTCACGTGTGACGCGTTCTAAAACCTTGCGCTGCGCGCGGTGCTCGTAGATCGCCTGCTTGACGCGTGAATTCGTCTGGCCGCCGGAAAACAGCGGAACCGTTACCTGCACGCCGATCGAGTCGCTGTCGCCGTTGCTGTCGGCCGGGAAGAACGGGCTGCCGTTGACGCTGCGGTCGGAGTCCGTGTCGCGGTCGCCTTTCGTGACGACGAGGTCGACGGTCGGGTAGTGGCCGGTGCGCTGCAAAGCAATCTGATCGCGCGCGAGCTCTTCGTCGAGACGGGCCGCGACAAGCGCGAGATTCTGTTCCATGGATAGTTCGATCCAGTCTTCTTCCGCGACCGGGTTCGGCGGGTCGAGAGGGAAATTCTCTTTCGGAGCTTTCAGTTCGGTGACGTAGTCGCCGGTGATTTCACGCAGCAATTCACGCGCTGTCGCGAGCTCCCGTTTCGCACCGATCTCCCGCGCGGTTGCGAGGTCGAAAGCGGCCTGGGATTCCTGGACGTCTGTAATTGCGATCAGTCCGACATCGAAACGCTGTTTCGCCTGCTCGAGCTGCCGCGAAATCGCCTGCTTGTCGGCGTTGACCGCACGCAGTCGGTCCTCTGCTGCCAGGACGTTGAAATAAGCCTCCGTGACGCGAACGATCAGATCCTGCTGGGCCGCTTCGCGGTCCGCTTCGGCCTTCGCGACGATCTTGTCCGCCCGTCGCAGCCCGACAATCTGGTCCCAGCGGAACAGCGTCTGGCGCAGGGACACCTGCCACTGCGTGACCTCCGACTCGGACTCGGAGGAGAAGGTACCGAAATTACCCGTCGCATCGGCGTCCACGCTCGTGCCGCTCGATTCCGATTCGGTGATGCTCCCGGAAAAGTCGATCTGCGGGAACAGCGCACCGCGGGCCTGCGGCTCGGCTTCCAGCGCGGCGAGTCGGCGGGCTTCAGCTTCATGAATGCGCGGATCGTTCTGCAGCGCGCGCTGGTAGATGTCTAGGAGAGATTCGGCCTGCGACTTCTGCGGTGTGAACAGGGCAAGAGCTGCGAGCAGCAGCAAAGCGACGGTTGGTGTTGTTTTCATTAGGCTTTGGGTCCTGCTTAAGGCTTAGGTGTTATAGTCTACTATATCACTATATCAGTTCAAGTGACACGGCTGCGTCGTTCCCTGTCCTATAGATGCCGGTCGATACCAAGTAGTTTCGTCGGAATGCAAAAAAACTCCGATTGTTCGCCGCGACCCGCCCGGCGACGCTGCATGGATTCCGGCTAAAACGCAAATTGCACGGGCTTGCGACCGTTCACCAGCGGTTTCAACACCGTTTCAAACAGCGCCTCGCTGTGCCAGTCGGTTGCCGAGGTGCGCGTGACCTTCCGCGCTTCCATGGCTGGCGCGTCGCCAACGACTACGAACAGGCGACCGCCGTCGGCAAGCGCCTCGATGAAACGTGGATCGAAGTTTTCCAGCGATCCCGTGACGGCAACGGCGTCAAACGGACCAGCGGGCAGGTCCTTGGTGCCATCCGCTTCGATCAGTTCGACGTTTGTGATGCCCTGCGCCTCGAGGCGCGCACCGGCTTGCTCGATGAAATCTGCGTGAATATCGAGACTCACGACACTGTCGGCCAGGTTGGCGAGGCAGGCCGTGACGAAGCCGTTGCCCGTTCCAATTTCCAGCACCCGGTTGCCCGCTTCGAGATCGAGTGACTGCAGCAAGCGGCCTTCGTGCGTCGGCGTCATCATGCATTCGCCGTGACCGATCGGTAATTCGAGCTCCGCAAAAGCAAGGTCTGCAAACTCGGGAGCGACGAAGGCTTCCCGCGGAACGGCGCGCAGCACGTCCAGTACTTTCTCGTCGAAGACGTCCCAGGCGCGCACCTGCTGCTGGACCATCTGGTTTCTTGCAAAATCTGTATTCATCCTGTTTCCGCCGACTGCTCCTGTGCCCGATTTCGGTGCGCTTTGCCGCCCGACCCACTTCCGAATTATGGTGAATCGCGGATGTGCTACCGTCCTGCTGGGATATGCTTGTTGAATTGTTACAAGTGCCGATTTCTACGTCGAATTCTTGCATGCGACGGCGAAAAACGCGGCAGACGAATAATAACAAATCGCGAGCCAGTGAACGGCCGCGCCTGACGGGATGGAACCGCGTGAACGAACCCCTGACCCAGTGGTGGAGCAGCGACCCGGTTAAGAGACACCGGGATTGCCGTCGATGAGCGGTCCTGTTCTGCTGATCGCACTGGCCGCGGTGTCCCTCATCGCCGTCGGCGCAGCAGTATTCCTGTTTCTGTCCCGTCGTCGACTGTCGAAAAAGTTTGCGGAGCTGCACACGGATGTCCTTGCCGCTTCCGCCGACGCGTCTGTCGGACGTCGTCTCCCGGTAACCGGTGACGATGATGTGTCGAGGCTTTCGGCAACGATCAACAAACTATTCGACGCGCTCGGCGAGCGTGACCAGAAGCTGCAGGGCAGGGACCGCCTGTTTCACACGTTTGCCAAGACGCTGCCTGAAATCGTCCTGATCCACGACGAGAAAATCCTGACGGCGAACGACTCGGCCGCGGCCCTGCTCGGACTCGAGGCAGATCATCTAATCGGGCGCGACGTTTCCGACCTCGTCAAACCCGCCTACCGCGCGCTATTTCGCAAGACGATGGCGAAGCGCCTTTCGGGGCAGCGAACCCCGGACCGCTTCGAGGTCCAGATGATCAACGGCAACGACTCCGGAGTCTGGGTCGAAGTCCAGAGTTCATTGATCGAGTACCTCGGTCGACCGGCAATCCTGAGCGTTGCGCGGGACATCAGCCATCGTAAAAGCCTCGAGGTGTCGCTGGCACGCAGCAAGCGGCAGGCGCAGTACACGCTCGAGTCGATCGCCGAAGGCATCATCACGACCGACAACGAAGGTCGCGTCGACTATCTGAATCTTGCCGCCGAGAACATGCTGAACATCAAACGCGACGACGCCGTCGGGCATCGCACCGCCGAGCTTTTCAAGCTCGTTGACGATGTCGACCGGAAATTCCTGGGCGACCCGGTTGATCGCTGCCTCGCGATCCGGCGCCGCGTCAACATGGGCCGCCGCTCCGTCATGATCACGCAAGGCACCGACGACGAACACTCGGTTGAGGTGACCGCGTCACCGATCCAGGGTCCGGGCAAAAGCCTGTCCGGGACCGTCGTCGTGATCCACGACGTCACCGAAATTCGCGGCCTGACCCAGAAAATGAGCTACCAGGCGACACACGATCCGCTCACTGGCCTGATCAATCGCCGGGAGTTCGAGCGCCGCCTCGACGAGGCGACCGACTCGGCGCATGCGGAAGAGGCCGTACACATGCTCTTTTACATGGATCTCGATCGGTTCAAGGCGGTCAACGACAGCTGCGGTCACCTTGCGGGCGACAACATGCTGCGCGAGGTCGCGGGCCTGATTAAAGAGCAGGTCCGCGATTCGGATTTCGTCGGCAGGCTGGGCGGCGACGAGTTCGGCGCGCTGCTGATCGGCTGTCCGATCGAGAAGGCGAACCAGATCGCATCCGACATCTGTAACGCCGTCGCCGACTACCGGTTCGTCTGGAAAGACAAGATTTTTAACATCGGCATTTCGATTGGACTTGTCGAGATCAGCCACGTCAGCGGCAGCGTGCAGGACGTGATGGCCGCAGCGGACTCCGCGTGCTACGTGGCAAAGCAGCAGGGCAAGGGGCAGGTCCACGTGTACAGCGCCCGCGACGAGGTCATCGCGAGAGAGCGCGGGGATATCCAGTGGTTGCGGGAACTGCAGGATGCGCTGCACGCCGATTCGTTTGCGCTGGCCGTTCAGCCGATCATTGCGATGTCGAGCAACGCGCAGCGGGGACCGTCGGTCGAAATCCTGATCCGCCTGCCCGACGGACACGGACGCACGATCGACACGGCTGAGTTCTTGCGGTCTGCCGAGCGCTACCAGCTCATGCCCCAGATCGACCGCTGGGTGATCAACGCGACGCTCGGCGCGATTTCCAGCGGCGAGATCAAGCTGCCGTCACACCGCAGCTGCGCGATCAACCTGTCCGGCCAGACGCTTGCAGACGAGTCATTCCTCGCGTTCGTCGTCGAAGGACTGGACCGCACGGCCGTACCGCCGAGCTCGATCTGCTTCGAGGTGACGGAAAAGGCAATCCTGAGCAACATTCAGCAGGCGCAACGGTTCATCGAGGTCCTGCACGGGATCGGCTGCGAGTTTTCTCTCGACGATTTCGGCAGCGGCCTGGGCTCGTTCTCCAGTCTGAAGCATCTGCCGATCGACTACTTGAAGATCGACGGGCTGTACACCCGCAATCTGCGGACCGACGAGGTCAACCAGGAGATGGTCTCGGCGATGATCAAGCTCGCTCGTACGATGAGTTTCCGCGTTGTGGCGGAGCAGGTCGAAAGCCAGGAAGACTTCGACTGGCTGCGCGATGTCGGGGTGGACTACATGCAGGGCAACTTTGTCGAGTCCCCCGCGACGCTGGGCACCGGCACGACAGGCACGTATCGTCTGCTGCAGACGCACTAGGCTGAAAAAAGAATCGCGGATAAATCCGCTCCCACAGAGCTTCTACTCATCCTGTGGGAGGGGCTTCAGCCCCGAAATCTCCAGGCTCAAACGAAATCGCGGCTAAAGCCGCTCCCACAGCGCGGCAAAAAAAAGCCGCTGAAGACAGCGGCTTTTCTCGCCCTTGCGGGCAGGCTATTTCGATCCGCTTACAGGAGCGGGACCATCAGCAGAGCGACGATGTTGATGATCTTGATCAGCGGGTTGATGGCCGGGCCGGCGGTGTCCTTGTACGGATCGCCGACCGTGTCGCCCGTGACGGCCGCTTTGTGCGCGTCAGAGCCCTTGCCGCCACAGTTGCCGTCTTCGATGTACTTCTTCGCGTTGTCCCACGCGCCGCCGCCGGCGGTCATGGAGATCGCGACGAAGAGACCGGTAACGATCGTGCCAAGCAGCAGGCCGCCCAGCGCTTCTGCGCCGAGGAAGTAGCCAACCGCGAGCGGTACTGCGATCGGCAGCAGTGACGGAACGATCATTTCCTTGATCGCGGCCTTCGTCAGCAGGTCGACAGCGCGGCTGTAATCCGGCTTGCCGGTGCCGTCCATGATGCCGTCGATTTCCTTGAACTGGCGGCGAACTTCGGTGACGACCGAGCCGGCCGCACGGCCAACGGCTTCCATCGCCATCGCGCCGAACAGGAACGGCACGAGGCCACCGATGAACAGGCCGATGATGACCATGTGGTCGTTCAGCAGGAAGGTGATGTCCTTACCGGCCTGGCTCAGCGCGTTGTTGTAGTCCGCAAACAGGACGAGTGCCGCGAGACCGGCAGAACCGATGGCATAGCCTTTCGTGACAGCCTTTGTCGTGTTGCCGACTGCGTCGAGCTGGTCGGTAATATTGCGGACTTCCGGAGGCAGCTCCGACATCTCTGCGATACCGCCTGCGTTGTCCGTGATCGGGCCAAACGCGTCGAGTGCGACGACGACCCCGGTCATGGACAGCATCGTCGTAGCGGCGATCGCGATGTTGTAGAGGCCACCGAGCGCCACGCCTTCCGGCGCGAGCGCGAACGCGCCCCAGATGCTTGCGCAGACCGCGAGAACCGGGAGGGCCGTCGCTTTCATGGAAATGCCGAGACCCGCGATGATGTTCGTCGCGTCACCGGTCATCGATGCGTTAGCAATCGTCTTGACGGGTGAGTAGTCGGTTCCGGTGTAGTACTCGGTGATGACAACCATGGCGGCAGTCAGCGCGAGGCCGATCAGCGCGGAGTAGTAAATCCCCGTCGCTGCGCCGGTGTCGCCGAGCATCATGTCTGTAATGAAGTAGAACGCGATCGCGGCGAGGATGCCCGAGACGATCATGCCCTTGTACAGCGCGCCCATGACCTTGCCACCGTCGGACGTGCGAACGAAGAACGTGCCGATGATGGAAGCAATGATCGATACCGCGCCGAGGACCAGCGGGTAGAGGACCGCTTCGATGCCGTAGACGCCGATGACGAGGCTGCCGAGCAGCATTGTCGCGATGATCGTGACCGCGTAGGTCTCGAACAGGTCGGCGGCCATTCCAGCGCAGTCGCCCACGTTATCGCCGACGTTATCGGCAATGACACCCGGGTTACGGGGATCGTCTTCGGGGATGCCGGCTTCGACCTTACCCACGAGGTCAGCGCCGACGTCAGCGCCCTTCGTGAAGATACCGCCGCCGAGTCGGGCGAAGATTGAAATCAGCGAGCCGCCGAATGCGAGTCCGACCAGCGCGTGGATCGTATCGTCAACCGAGATGCCTGCGCTCTGCAGGATCGCGTAGTAGCCCGCGACGCCCAGGAGGCCGAGACCCACGACGAGCATGCCGGTAATCGCGCCGCCCTTGAAGGCGACATTCAGTGCCGGGTTCACGCCCTTCGTTGCGGCTTCGGCGGTGCGGACGTTCGCCCGTACCGAAACGAACATGCCGATGTATCCGGCGAGAGCCGAGAAAATGGCGCCGATCGCGAAACCACCCGCGGTCACCCAGTCGAGGGCGAAGCCGAGCAGGACGAAAAGGACGAAGCCCACGATGCCGATCGTCATGTACTGGCGATTCATGTAGGCGCTGGCGCCTTCCTGGATCGCTTTTGCGATCGACTGCATGCGGTCGTTGCCGGCAGGCTGTTTCAGAATCCACTGCGTTGAAACGATACCGAACAGGATCGCGGCGGCGCCGGCTCCGATCGATAGCCACAGTGCTAGTTCATTACTCATTGCTTAAGTCTCCCCATAACGACCGAACCAGCGCGTCCGGCGCTGGCCGTTAGTCTGTCGTCGTTATTTGTTTTTAAAACGCTGCTCAGTCTGAGCTCGATGGGTCAGGGACAGGCACGATTTTTTGTTTCGACTGTACCAATCCCCCCGTTCGGGCGCGGATCATACCACAAATTTTTTCTTGAGCTTCGGTGCGACCGAGGCGCCTTTCAGCTTGGCGGTTTTCGGTAAGCCGTTGACATAAGGCGGATAATCCTCGCCCTTGATCAGCGGCTCGAGGTAGGTCCGGCAAGCCTCCGTGATGCCGAAGCCGTCTTTTGTGATGTAGCGCTTCGGCAGCATTTTTTCCTTGTTCGCGATGCGCGACAGCGGCGCCGAGTCGATTTTCCATTTGTAAGGCTTGTCGGAAACGCGCTTGATCACCGGCATGACGGCGTTTTTGCCGTCCAGCGCCATTTCGACCGCCGCCTTGCCGACCGCGTAGGCCTGCTTTACGTCGGTCGCCGACGCGATGTGGCGTGCCGAGCGCTGGAGGTAGTCGGCGATCGCGTAGTGGTACTTGTAGCCCAGATTGTCACGCACCATACCCGCGACGACTGACGCGACGCCGCCGAGCTGAGCGTGGCCGAATGCATCCCGCGTACCGGCTTCGGCGAGGAATTTGCCGTTCTTGTAGGCCGCGCCCTCGCTGACGACACAGACGCAGTAGCCGTAATTCTTCACGCTCTCACGCACACGCTTCAGGAATGCGCGTTTGTCGAACGGAACCTCGGGGAACAGGATGATGTGCGGCGCGTCGCCGGGCTTCTTGCCGACCGCGGTGTCGATCGTGCCGATGAGGAACGGCGCCAGCGGCGTGCCGTCCTCGGCAGTGAAGGTCGTCTTCATCACGAAGGACTCCTCGCGACGCAGCGCCG
>CAWUHY010000106.1:0-9374 GCA_963922215.1 uncultured Gammaproteobacteria bacterium
CCGGCTTTGGTAGACTGATCCATCATGAATCTCCGGCGCCCCCAATCACTGAACGGCCTGATTCTCGTCGGCTTCGGGCTGGTCGCGCTACCGCTCTTGATTGCCGTCATCTGGGCGCTGATAAACCTCGACCGATTGGCTTCGCAAAGCGAAGAATTGGTCTTTACGGGCGTCACCGCCGCCGAGAACAATCGTCTCCTGGACGAGCGCGTGCAAACACTTGAGCGAACCGCACGCACGTACAACATCCTCCGCAACGAAGAGTCAGAACGCTTCATGCGCGACGACCTGAAGCGACTGCTCGATCGCCTCAATGTGATGTACACAATCACCGAGCGCGCCGAGGCGGAAGAAATCGCCGCGTCAATCGGCGCAAATGCGGAACGCATCGTTGCGCGGCTCACCGAAGAAAACATCAGTACACAGGACGCGGAGGCTGCACTTCTCGGCTTCGGGCGGCTTCGCGAGCAGGTCGCGAATCTCGCGACGATTCTCACGAATTTCGTAGACTCCGAATTGCGGGCCCTGCAGGAAAGCACGCGCAGCGCACAGCGAATTTCGGCGTGGCAGACCGCCGCCCTCGTGCCCGGCACCGTCTTCCTCGTGCTCTTGTTCACGCTGCTGATCGGTAAACCGATTCGCCAGATCGACAAGGCGATTCATCAACTCGGCGAGTCTGGTTTTTCCAAACCGATCTCGATCAAGGGTCCTACTGACCTTGAGCGCCTCGGCAAACAACTTGAATGGCTGCGCGTCCGACTGCTCGAACTCGCGCAGGAAAAAAATCGCTTCCTGCGGCACATGTCGCATGAGCTCAAAACACCGCTTGCGAACATCCGTGAGGGAACGGAGCTGTTGCTCGACGGCACCGTCGGCGAACTGGACACGGCTCAGCGCGAGGTCACCGATATCCTGCGCATGAACGGACTGAAGCTTCAGAACCTCATCGAAAACCTTTTAAGTTTCAGCGCGTGGCAGACGAAAAACGAGGTGCTAACACTGACGGACTTCCCGCTGCGCGCACTCGTCATCTCTGTGGCCAAGGAACAACGCCTTGCACTGAAAGCAGCAAAAATTCAGTTAAAACTGGAAGTCGCTGATATCGTCGTCAACGCAGACCGTGAAAAAATGCGCTCGGTCCTTGAAAATCTGCTGTCTAATGCCGTGAAATTCACACCGCAGGGTGGCATCGTGACGATCCGTGCCGTTCAGACGTCGAACAGTTTCGTGATCGATTTTGCGGATACCGGACCGGGCATCCCGAAAGAAGAACAACCGCGTATCTTCGAAGCGTTCTTCCAGGGACGCCGCGAACAGGGAGGACACGTTCAGGGTACCGGGATTGGCCTGTCCGTCGTTCTCGAATGCGTGCAGGCACACCAGGGAGTCGTCGAGGTTCTCGACACCGGCGAGTTTCCCGGCGCGCATTTCCGCATCCGGATTCCGCAGAAGCAGGTAGAACAACAGATGGTCGCCAATGGATAAGACGAAAGACAACGGGTCTGCCAATAGCGCTCTGCGTTTCGCCGCCTGCCTCGTGGTCGTCTTGACGCTGACCGCCTGCGGTCAGACGAAGAGCTTTTTGGCCAGCGTCCGCTCGCCTTCCGTTTTCAATGGCGATGAGAACGTGCTCGGCGCCCCCGAGGCGGAAGACTACCTCAAAGAACTCGGTGCCATTTCAATTGATGACCCGGCTGCCCAAGCGGAAATTTACGCGGATGCAAAGGCCGCTGCGGAATTGACGCCGAACCCGTCAACGCGCCTGCGCTATGCCCTCGTGCTTGGCACGCCCGGCCACCCGCAATCGGACCCTGCCGCTGCGGAAAGCCTGCTGCGCGACGTGCTCACGCAGACCGAAATATTGACCGACGCAGAGATTGCGCTGGCAAACATCTACCTCAACTCAGCCGAGATTCAGCTCGTCCAGGACGCAGAGGCACGACGCCTGCGAGCGGCCTCAAACCAGGTCGCAAGAACACAGGAAGCCGTACTGAACGACAGACTGGCGCGCGTCGAATCTGAAAACAGGCGGCTCCGCCAGGAACTCGAAGAATCCGAGAAGAAGCTCGAGGCGATTACGTCTATCGAGCGCTCCATTCGCGAACAGAACAACGGCGAACGCTAGTGAGCCGCTTGGTAAATCGACATGTCTGCAAAAAAACACGCCTTTAAGGGAAAGATTCTCCTCGTTGACGACGATCCGGGGCTTCTGCGGCTTTTAAGCATTCGCCTTCGCTCGGAGGGCTACGAGATTGAAGCAGTCGAAAGCGCGGAAGCAGCACTTGGCGTCGTCGGACGCTTCGCACCTGATCTCGTTATTACCGATTTACGCATGGACAAAATGGACGGCATCGGGCTGCTGAAAGAATTGCAGACACGATCGCCCGGACTCCGCGTCGTGATCGTGACCGCACACGGCACGATTCCGGATGCGGTGGTTGCGACACAGGGTGGTGCCTTTGGCTTCCTGACCAAGCCAATCGACAAAGACGAGCTGATGCAGACCGTCGATAAGGCGATGAAAGTGTCCGGCTCTGTCGATGTCGAGGAAGACTGGGCGAAAGACATCGTGACCCGCAACCAGATGATGCGGGAGCTTTTGAACCAGGCCAAGATGGTTGCCGCGACGGATACGCGCGTGCTGATCAACGGCGAGAGCGGCACCGGTAAGGAGCTGCTGGCGCAGGCCATCCACGATGCGAGTCCGCGCAAGAACAAGCCGTTCGTCGGCATCAACTGTTCAGCGATGGCCGAGAACCTCCTCGAGTCTGAATTGTTCGGCCACGAGAAAGGCGCCTTCACGGGCGCCACGAGCAAGCATGAGGGTCTGTTCCAGGCGGCAGAAGGCGGCACGATCCTGCTCGATGAAATCGGCGACATGCCGATGCGTCTGCAGGTCAAACTGCTGCGTGTGCTGCAGGAAAACCAGGTCCGTCCCGTCGGCAGTAACGAGGCACTGGAAATCGATGTGCGCGTGATTTCGGCGACCCACCGCGATTTGAAGCAGATGATGACGGAAGGAACTTTTCGCGAGGATCTCTACTACCGCCTGAACGTCGTCAACATCAAGATTCCGGCGCTGGACGAGCGCCGGGAAGACATCCCGCTGCTTGTCTCGCATTTCCTCCAGCAGATCGGCAGCGAGGCCGGGCAGGAACGGAAGGTGTACGCACCAGAAGCGGTTGAGATGCTTGTAACCGCTGACTGGCCCGGCAACGTCAGGCAGCTGTACAACGTCGTTCGACAGAACGTCGCCTTATCCCGCTCGCCGGTTATCAGCGCCGAGCTCGTGCAGCAATCCTTAGGCGAACACGCCGGCAAGCTGCTGTCCTTCAGCGACGCCCGCGACGAATTTACGCGCAATTACCTGTCGCAGATTCTGCAAATCACGATGGGCAACGTCAGCCAGGCGGCCCGCCTTGCGAAGCGCAATCGCACGGACTTCTACAAATTGCTGGCACGGCACGATTTGAATCCCGATCAGTTCAAGAGCCGGTAAATGAATCGGGGCTGAAGCTCCTCCCACACGGGCTCTCTTCGCTAACCCGCTGCTTTCTTCGAGTAACCTTCTGCCGACAGTCCATACTTGCTCAGAAGGTCGTACAGCGTCGGACGCGTAATTCCGAGCAGTTCCGCTGCTTTTGAAATGTTGCCGTAGGAACGGGTCAGGGCTACACGGATCGCCTTCGTCTCCGCGTGCTGTCGAACTTCGCGCAGGTTTAAGGACTCGCCCTCTTCGTCGCCTGCTTGCACGCCCAGATCTGCGGCGGTCACAAGCTTGCCGTCGGCCATGATGACAGCACCCTTGATCTTGTTCTCGAGTTCACGGACGTTGCCCGGCCAGGAATAGCTTTCGATCGCCTTGACCGCATCCTCGCTGAATCCGTTCAGAGCCCGCTTCTGCTGCTCGCAATACTTGTTGAGCAGGGTTCTTGCGAGGATCAGTCGGCCTTCTTCGCGTTCCCGGAACGGCGGAATGTTGATCGTAATTTCGGCTACACGGTAATAGAGGTCCTCGCGAAACTGTCCGTCGCTAATCAGCGATTCCAGATTCTGATTCGTCGCACAAACGACACGGACGTCGACGGCGATCTCCTGGCGACCACCAACTCGCTCAATGACACGCTCCTGCAAAAATCTTAAGAGCTTTGCCTGCAACGGCATCGGCATATCCCCGATCTCGTCGAGGAAAAGCGTTCCGTTGTTGGCAACTTCGATTTTCCCGGGCGTTGTCTTTACGGCGCCGGTGAAAGCGCCTTTCTCGTGACCGAAGAGTTCGGATTCGAGCAGGTTTTCCGGAATCGCTGCGCAGTTTATTGCCACGAACGGGTTGTCGGCTCGAGGACTGCATCGATGGACCGCACGCGCGAGGAGTTCCTTGCCCGTGCCGCTTTCGCCGAGCAGCAGAGTCGTAACATCAGTGGGCGCGACTTTTTCGATCATTTTGCAGACCGCGAGCATCGGCTCGCTCGCCGCAACAATGCCGTCGAGGGGCGACAGATGCGCCTGGCTGTGAAGCAGGCGACTCTCCGCTTCGAGCTCCGCGTTTCTGACCGCTCGATTGACGAGGAACTCGAGTGGATCGCGTTCCAAAGGCAGCTCGAAAAAATCGCTTGCGCCGTGGGCGATCGCATCCATCGCATGTTTGCGACCACCCTTGTCGACGATTGCGATGACTTTGGTATGCGGCGCGAGGCCGATGATTTCATTCAGCAGAGAAAGCCTGGCGCGATATTCATCAGATGAAGGCTCAGCGCAGATTTGCAGCAAAACGACGTCGGGTTCATGTCGACGCAATTCCACAATAGCTTCTTTCTCGTTCTCGGCATAAATGCACGCCGATTCTGAAAATATCGCGCGTATCGAATTGAAATCCGCTGGAAGATCGACGACGCCCAGAAGCGTTTTGATGTTTTCGCTCATGGAGACGAGACAGCCGTGTTTCGCAATCCGACATGTTGCCATGAAGCCGCATACGATGACATTGCGCGGTGTCTCACAGACAAGTGTGAACGCGGTTGCGCGTCATCCCCGTGCACCCTGTGGGAGGGGCTTCAGCCGCGATTCCAACCTTCGCGGCTGAAGCCGCTCCGACAGCACAAATGTTATTGCGAATCATTCTCATTTGCATTATCGTTTGCGGATCGAAACTCGCTCCACATTTTCAGGGACATCATGACCAAACGACTGACCGCGACTGCTCTGGCCGTCGCCCTCGCCTCCGGCAGCGCGATAGCAGACGATTCTATCGACAACGTCACCATCATCGGCAAGGCTACGGATCCGGCTGATATTCCGGGGTCGGCGCACGTTCTCGACGAAGAAGCCCTCGCCGTTTTCAACGACACCGACATTCTGCGCGTCCTGCGCGCTGTGCCTGGCGTCTACGTCCAGGAAGAAGAAGGATTCGGCCTGCGACCGAATATCGGCATCCGCGGCTCCGGCCTCGATCGCAGCTCGCGGATCGCGCTCCTTGAAGACGGCGTGCTGATCGCGCCGGCGCCCTACTCCTCTCCGTCGGCCTACTACTTTCCGACTCAGCGGCGTATGGCGGGCGTTGAAGTCCTGAAAGGACCGGCCGCCGTCGCGGTCGGGCCGAGAACCACTGGCGGTGCGTTGAACCTTCTTTCAACACCGATTCCCGAGTCGTCAGATCTGGCCGTCGATGCCGACGTCCGTTTCGGCGATCACGGGACGCTCGACGGCCACGTCAGCGCCGGATCCAGCGGCGAAAGTGTTTCCTGGATGGTCGAAACCGTCCAGGCGAACAGCGACGGATTCAAGACGATTAACGGCCCGGTTGGCGGGGATACGGGATTTGATATCGAGGACTATGTTGCGAAGGTGCGGATCGACAGCGATCCGACTGCATCGTTCTACCAGTCGCTGCGCCTGAAGGTCGGATACACGGACCAGACCTCCGACGAAACCTACCTTGGGCTGACGGCAGACGACTTCGCAGACGACCCGTACCAGCGCTACGCGGCCAGCGCCAACGACGTGTTCACCAGTGAGCACGACCAGGTCCAGCTTTCTTATGTGTTCGACACGAACACGTGGCGCGGCGAGATCACCGCGTACCGCAATAACTTCCAGCGCAACTGGTACAAGCTGCAGTCTGTCGACGGCAGCAGCCTGTTTGCAGTGCTCGAGGATCCCGCGAACAACGCGACCGCGCTCTCCTATCTGAAAGGCACAACGAGCCCCGACGACGCAATCCAGGTGCGCGCGAACAATCGCGAATACTACGCGCAGGGCATTCAGGCGCGCTTCGAACGCGACTTTGAGATCGACACGCTCGATGTCACGATGAGCGCCGGATTCAGGGTTCACGAAGACGAAGAAGATCGCTTCCAGGATCAGGATGGCTACCGCATGGACGCCGGTCGCCTCGTGTTGACGACGGACGCCGCCCCCGGCTCGCAAACAAATCGCGTCTCGGACGCAGACGCCGTGTCCTACTTCGTCGATGCGGAAATCCGCGCCGGAGACTGGATCTTCACGCCGGGCGTTCGTTTCGAAGACGTGACGCTGCGGCGCTTCGACTACTCGACAGCCGACCCGACCCGGGCCGCCGGCCCAACGCGGATTCGAGAGAATTCAATTACTGAGACAATCCCGGGCATCGGCGCGCTTTACCGCGTCAATGACAGCTGGCGTCTGCTCGCGGGCGTCAACAAGGGCTACAACCCGCCAGGCCCTGGCAGTTCGGCTGACGCCGAATCGGGGTTAAACATCGAGGCCGGTGCGCGCTACAGCGAAGGCGCTCTCGATTTCGAAGCGATCGCATTCGTCAACGATTACGACAACCTCGTCGGGACCGTGACGGAGTCGACCGGCGGCGGCGGTTCCATCGGCGACCAGTTCGACGGCGGTGAGGTCACGGTTTCCGGTCTCGAGATCACCGGGAGTTTCGTTGCGAAACTTGCAGATTTCGAGGTTCCGCTCAGCCTGCGCTACACGCACACCAGCACCTACGAATTCGATACTGCATTCGACTCGGGCTTCGGCCCCTGGGGCGATGTGGAGATCGGTGACGAGCTGCCCTACATCCCGGAAAACCAGCTGCGTCTTGCGGCGGGCCTGCACGCGGATGCCTGGCAGCTTAACGTCGCGGCGAGCTACCGCGGCGACATGCGTGCCGAAGCCGGTCAGGGCCCGATCGCGGACGAGGTCCTGATCGACTCGCACGTCGTCTGGGACTTGAATGCGAGCTATCGCCTGAACGGACAGTGGTCGACGTATGTGAAGGTCGACAACCTATTCGACAAGGAATATGAAGCATCACTGCGCCCGGCCGGCCTGCGCCCCGGCCTGCCGCGCACGGCGTACCTTGGTGTGACGTTCAGCCTGTGAGGGTTATCGGGGCTGAAGCCCCTCCCACAGGACGCGTCGAACCTCTGTGGGAGCGGATCTATCCGCGATTCAGCCCCAAGACACCGCGAAAATCGCGATTCAGATCACAATCACTCGCAAACGTAATTGACAATCATTCTCATTTAGACTCTAATAGAGGCCGTCAGAACAGGAATTCGCGCATGTACATTTGCATCTGTAACGCAGTCACCGACAAGGATATTCGCCAGGCCGTGAAAGCCGGCGCGAACGATCTGGGTGCGTTGCAGGAACAGCTCGGTGTCGCCGTCAACTGCGGCTCTTGTGCCGACGACGCAGCACAGCTGATCCGCGAAAACCGCAGCGCTGTGTCGCGCCGCACTCCTCCCGGACCTCGCATCTTCAATCCGGCGTCTGCCTGAATAACGCGCCATTCGGCGTCTATTTACGACTGGCGCAATCAGCGCTAACTCTCTAATTGATAATGATTTTCGTTACGCAAATAGCACTTGCGTGGCCGCGCCTGTTCGTTAGACTGCGCGGCAAGGATTGATACGAACTACTCAAGGAGCGACGCGATGAAAGGCGACCCGAAGGTCATCGAATTTCTCAATAAGGTTCTGAAAAACGAACTGACAGCAATCAACCAGTACTTCCTGCATTCGCGCATGCTGAAGGACTGGGGCCTGCACAAGCTCGGCGACTACGAATACGAAGAATCGATCGACGAAATGAAACATGCGGATGTACTGATCGAGCGCATCCTGTTCCTCGACGGCCTGCCGAATCTCCAGGATCTCGGGCGCCTGCGCATCGGCGAAAATGTGCCAGAGCTGCTGAAAGCCGATCTCGCGATGGAAATGGACGCCATCCCGGATCTCCGCGACGCGATCGCCTACTGCGAAGCTAACCGGGACTATGTCAGCCGCGAAATTTTCGAACGTATTCTCGAGTCAGAGGAAGAGCATGTGGACTTCCTCGAGACGCAGATGCAGCTAATCGAGAGTGTCGGGCTGGAGAACTACCAGCAGTCGCAGATGGGAGACGGCGACGAGGGTTAGCCTCATCCCCGCCCTCGCAAGACGCAAAAGACCGGCCGGCGCGCCGGTCTTTTTTTGCCTGAGCCTTTCATCACCTATACTCGCCGCTGGCCTTTCAGGGGGATGGTTCATGCAAAGCATTCGGATTGCGTTCGTTTCACTGTTGCTCGTCTCATACGCGTTCGCGGAAAACGACGAAGAGACAAAGCCGGGCTTTAACGAGACAACGTTCAAAGGCCTGGAATGGCGCTCCATCGGTCCCGCATTCATGTCGGGACGAATCGCCGATATCGCGATTCATCCGGAGCGCCAGAGCACCTGGTACGTCGCCGTCGGTTCCGGTGGAGTCTGGAAGACTGACAACCGTGGCACGACCTGGGAGCCGTTATTCGACGACGAAGACGTGTATTCCATTGGCAGTCTGGCCATCGATCCGAACGATCCACACACGATCTGGGTCGGAACCGGCGAGAACGTCTCCGGGCGCCATGTTGCCTACGGCGCCGGTATCTACCGTTCACTCGACGGCGGGAAGAACTGGGAAAACCGGGGGCTTAAGAATTCCGACCATATCGGCATGATCGCGATCGATCCGCGCGACTCCGATACCGTATTCGTCGCCGCGCAGGGACCGTTGTGGTCCGGGGGCGGCGATAGAGGGCTGTTCAAGTCGACAGACGGCGGGGCGACCTGGCGCAAGGTTTTGGGTGACGGCCTGGGTAACACCGACATCGATGACCAATACACAGGCGTCTCCGAAGTCTTCCTCGACCCACGCGACCCGGACACGATGTACGCAGTTTCCTGGCAGCGCCTTCGAACGGTTGCGGTTCTGATGGACGGCGGTCCCGGCACCGGCATCCACAAGTCCGAAGACGGCGGTGAAACCTGGCGGAAACTTACCGAAGGCTTGCCCGACGAGATCATGGGCAAGACCGGGCTCGCCATCTCGCACCAGGACCCGGACGTCCTGTACGAGACGATTGAGCATGCGAATCG
>CAWUHY010000107.1:0-9264 GCA_963922215.1 uncultured Gammaproteobacteria bacterium
TGATCACAAAAATGCGACCTCTATCTGACTCCAATGTCGTGTACGTTGTTTTTACGGCCCAATAAATTGCAAAACAAATAACGCCGAGGGTCAGCCATAGCGAGCCCTTCAGCTCACCTGTTTCAACATAGTGGCTAACGACGATGAACAGCCCAATCAAGACCCAAAAAAATCCGACGTTTCTCAGCCATTCGTTTCTCTCCTCAACTTCGCCACTGTCGACCGAGATTGCGCCGTAGTCTGCCGAGAATGTTCGACTACCGCTTCTGTCCTTGACAGTGTATTTAAGTGAATCTTCGCCAAACGCGAATTCTGTTCGATTCGAGAATTTCTTTTGCGATATGTTCAACGTCAATCTCCTGTCGTTGCCAGAAGATCACATCCACATGTCTTCGTAAGCAATTTCGATTGCGACAATCGACGAACTCGTGTCGCTGCAGGGAATTATAGCTGAATCAATGTGGCGCTCGCTTTTTGGACAATAGCCGTCTGGTGATTTCGCACATTGACGCGCAAGCGACGCTCAACAGTCGATCGATCTCGGCATAGGGAATGGCCGCGTTTAATAATCAGGATCGCGAATAGAGCACACTTAACCTTCGGCCAGCTTCTCCAGTGCCCGCAGCACATCGCGGCGACTGATCTGGCCAACCAGTCGGTTGGCGTCCATCACGGGGAAACGACGAAAGCCTGAATCGAGAAACAGCTGTGCGAGATCGACGATGCTCATGTTGGCATCCACGGTCTTCACCTCACTGCTCATGAATTCCGAGACCGGACCGCCCCAGCGTCCGTGATAGCCCGCATTGAGGGTCACGCGCAGGCAATCGAGCTCGGACAGGATGCCAACGAGATTGCCTGCGTCGTCAACGACCGGTGCGCCTGCGATTCGGTGTGTTACGAGCTGGTGAACGGCATCAAGCACGTCCATCTCGGGAGTGAATGTCACCAGGGTCTTCGCCATGTAGTCCTTCGCGGCGGCAGATTTCAATGTCATGATTTTTCTCCGGCGGCCTCGGTCTCGCGACGGTTCCGGCAGTTGCCGCTGCACAGTTCGCAGCCCCTGCCGTTCAGGCCTCCGCAGCTTCCGCTGATCGCCTTGCGGCCGTTGAGCACGCCAATACTCATGCCCGCAATGACCAGAAGCATGATCGCGAAGCTGAACAGCAGTGTCGCAAGGAGCGTGCTCACCTTGTCACCATCCGATCGAACGCGGTGGTTGTCAGTGTTTTAAATCCGGCCTCACCTCGGACGACGAAATAGCCGGCGACGCCGGACGTCTCCGCCATCTCGAACCCGGCGACCGGACCGAGAACCAGCAGCGCGGTTGCCATCGCATCTGCCGTCGCCGCAGACGGTGACAGGACCGTCACAGCAGCGAGATCATGGACGACGGGGTAACCGCTTGTGGTGTCGATCGTGTGTGAGTAGCGCGTGCCTTCGTGTTCGAAAAAATTACGATAATCGCCCGATGTTGCAACGCTTGTGTCGGTCAGGCGAAAAACATCTTTTGGCGCTCGCGCCAGGACATTCGGCTCTTCGATCGCAATCGCCCAAAGGAGTCCGTCTGCGTTGTGGCCACGTACGCGCAATTCACCTCCAATTTCGACGAGATAGTTGTCAATCGCATAGCGATCGAGGACCTCCGCCAGCCGATCGACAGCGTAGCCTTTCGCCCATCCACTTAAGTCAACAAAGACACTCGCGGGATCTTTTCGTAGCGCGGGCGATGCGCAGCGTGTCTCGAGACGGTGATAGCCCGTTCGTCGCAGGGCGTCCTCGATCTCTTCGTTGCCCGGCGGTTTCTGCCGACGGTCCTGCGGTCCGAAACCCCAGAGATTGACCAGCGGTCCAACGGTTATGTCGAAGGCTCCATCCGTCTGCCTGCTTATCTCAAGGGCGTCCTCAATCAACGCGCAAAGTTCTGACGACACCTCAATCCAGTCGGTGGACGGGCTTGCGTTGAACATCGACAGGTCGGAGTCCTCGATGTAAGTGGATGCGACTTGATTGACGGCAGCAAGTACACCGGCGATTTCCTCGCCAAGTGCCTGACGGGAGACGGACTCGGGAGGCGCCACAAGTTTGACGCTGTAGGTTGTGCCCATCGTCATACCGGCCAACTCGTATTCGGGTAGCCGTGTCTTTCGGTCGCAGGCCGAGAGCACGAGGACCGCCAGCGATGCGATCAAAGCGAGTCTTTGCCAACTGCGTCCCATGCCGGTCATCCGCCGAAGTCGTCCAGCAGGATATTCTCTTTGGGCACACCGAGGTCTTCGAGCATCTTGATAACAGCCACGTTCATCATGGGCGGACCGCAAAGATAGTACTCGCAATCCTCTGGCGCTTCGTGATTCGCGAGATACTCGTCGAAGAGTACGGTGTGGATAAACCCGGAGAGGCCGCTCCAGTTGTCTTCGGGCTGTGGCTCGGACAACGCGAGGTGCCACGTGAAATTGCTGTTTTCCCGGTCCAGCGCGTCGAACTCGTCGGCGTAGAAGACTTCCTTCAAACTGCGCGCGCCGTACCAGAACGACATTTTTCGCGTGCTGTGGCGCCGCTTGAGCTGATCGAAAATGTGCGCGCGCATTGGTGCCATCCCGGCACCGCCGCCGATGAATACCATCTCGTTATCCGTCTCGCGCGCAAAGAACTCGCCGAAGGGACCGGAGATTACGACCTTGTCGCCCGGCTTCAGGTTGAAGATAAACGAGGACATGACGCCGGGAGGCACAGAGTCGTCCGAGCCAGGGGGCGGAGTTGCAATCCTGACGTTAAGCTTGACGACGCCCTTTTCGAGCGGAAAGTTGGCCATTGAGTAGGCGCGCGACACAGTCTCTTTGACATGCGACTGATAGCGCCAGAGGTTAAATCGATCCCACTCGTCGCGAAAGCGCTCATCGATATCGAAGTCGGTGAACGCGAGATCGTGGGGCGGGCACTCGATCTGGATGTAACCGCCCGCACGGAAATCCAGCTCCTCGCCCTGCGGCAGGTCGAGCACGAGCTCCTTGATGAAGCTCGCAACATTGTGATTCGAGCGGACTGTGCATTCGATCTGGCGGACGCCGAAGACCTCGTCGGGAACCTGTACACGCATGTCCTGTTTGACGGTCACCTGGCAGGACAGGCGAACATTCTCTGCCGCGTCACGCTTGTTGATCAGCGAGCGTTCGGTCGGCAGGATCGCACCGCCACCCGAGAGTACGCGCACCTTGCACTGCCCGCAGGTACCGCCACCGCCGCAGGCAGACGCAACAAACAGGCCACCGTCGGCAAGGCCCTGCATCAGTTTCATGCCGACCGGCACTTGAAGTTCGCGATCTTCGTTAACCAGTATCGACACGCTGCCGCTGGCGACAAGCTTTGAACGCGCGACAAGAATCACGAATACGAGCGTTAGAACGATTGCCGTAAAAAGACCGACGCCAAGCAGCAGCTGAGTGATCAGAGTCTCATTCATCGCCCGCTCAGATTCCCGAAAAGCCCATAAACCCGAGCGACATCAGGCCGACAATAATGAACGTGATGCCGAGGCCCTGGAGCCCTTCAGGCACGTCGCTGTATTTCAGTTTTTCCCGAATTCCAGCCAGCGCGATCAGCGCGATAGCCCAGCCCGCTCCGCTACCCACGCCGTAGACGACGCTCTCGCTGAAGTTGTACTGCCGCTCGACCATGAACAGCGTGCCGCCGAGGATCGCGCAATTCACAGTGATGAGCGGCAGGAAAATCCCGAGCGCGTTGTACAGGGCCGGCACGTATCGATCGAGCGTCATCTCGAGTATCTGCACGAGAGCTGCGATCACGCCGATGTAGCTGACCAGCCCGAGGAAACTCAGATCGACGTCTGGCAAACCTGCCCAGGCCAGCGCCCCGTCTTTCAGCAAGAACTCGTAGATCAGGTAGTTGACCGGGACGGTGATGGTTTGCACGACGACGACCGCAAGGCCGAGACCGATCGCTGTCTCGATGCGCTTCGAAACGGCGAGAAACGTACACATGCCCAGAAAGAACGCGAGCGCGAGATTTTCAACGAACGCGGCGCGCACAAACAGGCTGAAATAGGCGTCCATCAGTGGACCTCGGTCCGGTGGACTTCGTGGATCTGGTAGTCCGCGGGTTCAACCTGCCGCTTCTTCCAGGTACGAATCGCCCAGATCAGGCCGCCAATGATGAAGAATGCGCTCGGTGGCAGCAGCATCAGGCCGTTCGCTTCGTACCAGCCTCCGTCCGACGCGAGCGGCAGAATCTGATACCCAAGCAGTGAGCCCGCCCCAAAGAGTTCGCGCGTCACGGCAACGGCGATCAGGATCAGGCTGTAGCCGAGTCCGTTGCCGAGGCCGTCGAGAAAGCTCATGCCGACGCCGTTTTTCATTGCGAACGCTTCGGCACGCCCGAGGACGATGCAGTTGGTGATAATCAGGCCCACGAATACGGAGAGCTGCTTACTCGTCTCGAACGCGAAGGCGCGCAGCATCTGGTCGGTGACGATGACCAGCGAGGCGATAATCGTCATCTGCACGATGATGCGAATGTTGTTCGGGATTCGATTGCGGATGCTGCTGATCGCGGCATTCGACAAGGCCGCAACGCTCGTGAGTGCGAGGCACATCAGCAGGGACGGCAACAGCGATGTCGTCACGGCGAGCGCAGAGCAGATGCCGAGAACCTGCAGCGTTACCGGGTTGTTGTCTACGAGTGGATCGATCAGCACCTTGCGCATTTCGCCCATGCTCAGCTCCCTTCTGACTGTCGATACTGTTCGAGGTACGGACCGAACCCGTCCGGACCGGTCCAGTAGCGCACCAGATTCATCACGCCGCGACCGGTCAGCGTGGCGCCCGACAGGCCGTCGACCTGGTAGCGCGAGTCCGGGTCGTTGCTGTTGACGCTACCGCGCACGACCTCGATTCGCGGAGACCCGTCCGAGCCGTAGACCTGCTTGCCCACCCACTGCGCACGCCAGTCGGGATCGTCGATCTGATCGCCAAGCCCGGGGGTTTCGGCGTGCTCGTAGAACTGCAGCCCGCTGACCGTCGAACCGTCCGGCTCCAGCGCGAGATAGCCGTACAGCGTTGACCACAATCCGGCGCCGCGAACCGGCAGGATGATCTGCGCAAGCTCGTCGCCGTCCCGAACGAGGTAGACAGGCGAGTAAATGGCACGCCGTCGAACCTTGGCGATATCGAGTTCGCCCGGAATCGCCATGCCGAGTTCGGGATCGTTGGCGGCGGCAAGCGCGTCGAAGTCTTCGGCACTGATCGATTCCACGTAGCGGCCAGTCTCGAGTTCGACGACGCGAGCCTCGATGCGCTGCAGGCTCTCCTCGATGTCGGCGCCGGACTCCAGCAGCCCGGCAACATCCAGAATGATCTGCTGTCGAAACCGGATCTCGTTTTCTTCCTGGATCGGCTTGAGGCTGATCGCGGCACCGGCGACGAGAACAGAGCACACCAGGCTGAGCCCGATCGCGACGATCAGCGTGTTGCTGACGCTGTCTCGGTCGAACGTCTTTTCAACACCAGTTTTTTTGTCGGCGTCAGGCACTGCGCTTGATCCTCCGCCTGATGTTCGCGCGAACGACCACGTGATCGATAACCGGCGCGAAGACGTTGGCGAGCAGGATCGCCAGCATGATGCCCTCAGGGAAGGCCGGATTGATCACGCGGATCAGCCACGTCAGGAAACCGATCAGTAGTCCAAACACCCACTTGCCTGCTGTGGTTTGTGCGGCACTCACCGGGTCGGTTGCCATGAAAACCGCACCGAAGGCGAAACCGCCGAGCACGACGTGCCAGTGCCACGGCATCGACATCATCGGATTGCTGCTTTCGATGCCGTTGAAAATCATCGTTGGGATGATCAATCCCAGAAAGACTGCGACGATGATCCGCCAGGATGCGATGCCGGTGTAGACCAGGAACGCGGCACCGAGCAGGCAGGCCAGTGTCGAGGTTTCGCCGAGCGAACCGGGAATCTGACCGAGGAATGCCTGCGTCCAGGTGACGCCGCTCTCTGTAATTCCCTGCATTCCCTCGATCGCACTGACGCCCAGCGGTGTGGCTCCGCTGTAACCATCGACTGTGGTCCAGACCGTGTCGCCGGAGATCTGTGCCGGGTATGCGAAATAGAGAAAGGCTCGACCGACAAGCGCGGGGTTCAGGAAATTCTTCCCGGTTCCACCGAAGACCTCCTTGCCGACGACGACGCCGAAACTGATGCCGATTGCGACCTGCCAGAGCGGGATGCTTGCCGGCAGAATCAGCGCGTAGAGCATCGACGTGACGAAGAAACCTTCGTTGATCTCGTGGTTGCGAACACCTGCGAACAGGATTTCCCAGAACCCGCCGGCAGCCATCGTGACGGCGTAGATAGGCAGGAAAAACAGCAGCCCCTGCAGGAAACAGTCGTAGAAGCTCGCCGGATCGTAGCCCGCGCCGAGCAGCGCGAGGATGCTGGCCCGCCAGCCACCGATGTCGTCCTGACCAATGCTCGCGAGCGCGAGGTTGGACTGGTATCCGGTATTCCACATGCCAACGAGAATGCACGGCGTCACGGCAAACACGACGAGAATCATGACGCGTTTGAGATCGATCGCATCGCGCACGTGCGGCGCACCGCGCGTGACGTCCGGCGGCGAATAGAAAAGCGTGTCGACCATCTCGAACAGGGCGTGATAGCGCTCGTAGCGACCGCCCTTCGTGAACAGCGGTTCGAGCCTGTCGAGAATTCCGCGCAGCCCCTTCATCAGCCGTTGACCTCGATCTCGTGCAGGCTGCTGCGCAGGTGCGGTCCGTACTCATACTTTCCGTTGCAGACGAATGAACACAGCGCGAGATCTTCCTCGTCGAGTTCGAGGCAACCCAGCGCCTGGGCTGTGTCCGTGTCGCGCACGAGCAGAGCTTTCAAAAGCGGCGTGGGCAAGATGTCGAGCGGAACGACGTTTTCGAAACTGCCCGTCGAAACCATGGCGCGCGGGCTGCCGTTCTGGGAACTCGTCAGGGAAAATCGCCCGCGATTGAGCAGGTGGCCGAGATAGGCACGCGTCGAAGAATACTTTTTCGCCCCGGGACGCATCCACGAGAGAAACTCGCGCGGACTGCCTTCATCCATGACGCAAACCTGCGAGTGGTACCGACCCAGCCATGCGCCCCATCCCGACGCTCGATGGCCTGAGAGCGGTGAGCCGGAGACGATTCGCAAGCGTTCGCCTTCGTATTCGCCAGCGAGCAAATCCTTGATGCTTGCCCCAACACGCGTGCGAACGAGTCTCGGATCGCGCGTTCTCGGCCCGCCGATTGCGACGATGCGTTCAGTCGGAATTCGACCGCTGGTAAACAGCCTGCCGAATGCAATGACATCCTGGTATGTGATGTGCCAGACAGCACGATGCTTGCTGACCGGCATCAGGAAGTGAATGTGCGTTCCAGCAAGACCTGCGGGGTGGGGACCGTCAAACTCCGCGTGGCGGAATTGTGCGTCAGCAGGACACTCAATCCCCGAGTCCGGTGCTGTACAGAGGAATATCGGTGTGTCCGAAAGCGCGGCAAGAACCGACAAACCGTGATCAAAGGACGCACCGGCATCCCGGATGATAACGGACGGGTCCGCTGCCAGAGGATTCGTATCAATTGCGGTAACAAAAATCGCGTCCGGCTTCGCTTTTGCCGCGGGAATTTTGCTGTACGGCCGCGTTCGTAGCGCCGACCACAGGCCCGAGGCAAGTAAGGTCTCGCGGACCTCGCTCCCGTCTAGTTGTGCGAGGCGACCCGGATCCGTCGCGTCGAACTGCTCTTCTTCATCTCCCTCCAGACGGACGACCACGGACTGCAGAACACGTCGTTCGCCGCGATTGACGGCCTGGACAATGCCGCAACCGGGCGACGTGAAGTTGATACCGGGATTCTGTTTGTCGCTGAACAGGGTCTGCCCGAGACGAACTTTGTCGCCGGCTTTGACGGCCATGCGGGGTTTCAGGTCAACCGTGTCCGGACCCAGCAGCGCCACGGTGTGAACTCCGTTGGAGTCGGAAATGTCCTGCCGGGGCGGGCCGGCGATCGGCACATTGAGACCTTTCTTGATTCTTATCCGCATAACTGCAATCGGACCCGCCTTTCGCCTGTAGGGACGCCGTCAATTTATGGTGTCAGCCTGCGCTCCACCATAAGTACAAGACGCATCCGGTCAGCCAGAGCGACCCGAGCGTGTGAATCGCGAGAGTTGATTCAATGGCTTTCGCCATTGGTTCGCGTTGACCTACGCCGGCCCGAATCGCGACGCTGGCTTTGAACGCCAGCGCCAGTAATGCGAGTGGCAGCAGTGGCGCGAACAGGGGCAGATAGGACGACATTCCGAGGTAGAGAACGGCGAGTGCCGCACCCGCGTGCAGCCCGAGATAGATCAGCGCTGTGCCTCCCAATCCGAATCGAACCGGGAGCGTACGCTTCCCGACGGCCGCATCCGCTTCGATATCCGGCACTTCATTGATCAGGAGAATGGCAGCAACCCACAGACTGACTGGAACTGCGAAAAGAAGGAGCGGGCCGTCGAGGGCTGCACCCTGCAACCATGCGGCTCCGGCCACTGGTAGCATGCCGAACGCAACACCGACAGCGGCTTCGCCGAGCCCGAGCGCGCTCAGGCGTGCCGGCCCCATTGAGTAAAGTACGCCCAACGCAATTCCGGCGAGACCGAACAACAGCACGACGGGGCCTCTCAGGTAGATGAGGAAGAGTCCCGCAACTGCCGCGAATACGAGCAACGTATAACCCAGCCGAGCCATCGTTCGTTGATCGAGTATGCCGGTCTGAATAAAGCGCGACCCACCGGTGTAGGGATAGATACGCGACTCATTCTTACGATCGGTTCCGTTCGACTCATCGTCGACGTCGTTCAGGACATTGCCTGCAGCGTGTACAAATACCGTTGCGAGTAGTGCAAGCAGGAAAACGCTCGGTTCGAACACGCCCGATACAGAACTGCCCCATGCCGTTCCGGCAATCACGGGTAGCACGGAAGCCGGATAGAATTTTGGCCGGGTCGCGTGAAAGAGGCGCTTCGCGACGCGCGGCGGTGTCTCGCCAGCGAACTGGTGCGGTTCTGGATTGATAGGACGTGCAGACTCTGTCGTCATAGGGGCACCGATTTCTTTTCTCCCAGTATGCCGTTACCGCGGCAGGCAGGATGTGTCGGAAAACCCCTATGCAATCGCTGCTGCGCGAAATCGGATACAGTGGGCGTTCGATGTCGCCGCGTGTCGGCTGC
>CAWUHY010000108.1:0-9215 GCA_963922215.1 uncultured Gammaproteobacteria bacterium
CCCGGTCGTGCCCTTGCTGCGACGAAACGCCCGAATCGGGTCGATCAGCGATGCAGCCATCACCCAGACGCCGGCTGCAACACCGACGGTGACAAGCGCCCCTGCCCGACCGTAGACAAGCCAGGGAATGACGACGCCGGCAACGAGCGCCAGCGGCGCCGCAAATCTGAGCTTTTGCCCTAGCGGCGATGCCGCCTGCATGCGCCAGGCGGAATGCATGCCGAGCCCCATCAGGAACACGAGCGGGATCATTGGAATCGCGAAAGCGATTTCGAACCAGGGGGCGCCAACCGAAATCTTGCCCGCGTCAAAGACTTCGACGACCAGCGGCGCAAGCGTGCCGATGAAAACGAGAGCCGCCGCGATCACGAGCAACACGTTGTTGAGCAGCAGAAAAGTCTCGCGCGACAGTGGCCTGAAGCCAGCCTGCGAGTCCAGCGACGGTGCGCGCCACGCGTACAGCGTCAGCGCGCCGATGACGACGATTCCGAGGAAGGCAAGAATGAAAAAGCCACGCGTCGGGTCAGTCGCGAAGGCGTGAACGGAAACGAGAATACCGGAGCGGACGAGGAAGGTACCGAGCAGGCTCAGCGAGAATGCCGCGATTGCCAGCAGCAGTGTCCAGCTCTTGAAGAGCCCGCGTTTCTCCGTCACCGCGAGCGAGTGGATCAGGGCGGTTCCGACGAGCCACGGCATGAACGAGGCATTCTCGACCGGGTCCCAGAACCACCAGCCGCCCCAGCCGAGCTCGTAATAGGCCCACCAGCTACCGAGCGCGATCCCGATTGTCAGAAACAGCCACGCGGCCGTCGTCCACGGGCGTGTCCATTTCGCCCAGCGCTGGTCGAGATCGCCGCTCAGCATGGCCGCGACGGCGAACGCAAACGCGACGGAGAATCCGACGTAGCCGATGTAGAGCATCGGTGGATGGATCGCGAGTCCCGGGTCCTGCAACAGCGGATTCAGGTCAGCGCCATCGGGCGGTGCCGGGATCATGCGTTCGAACGGATTCGACGTGAACAGCGTGAACAACAAGAAGCCGACGGAGAGAAGTCCGAGGACCGCCATGACACGTGCCGCGAAAGCCTCCGGTAGCGCCGTGCTGTACCGGCCCACCAGCACTGTCCAGACCGCCAGGATGAGGATCCACAGCAGCAGCGAGCCCTCGTGGGCGCCCCAGACTGCTGAGACCTTGTACATCGTCGGCAGCGAAAGCTGCGAATTGTTCGCAACGTACGCGACCGAGAAGTCACTCTGCAGGAAAGCGTAAACGAGACAGCCGAAGGAAAACGCAACGAAGACGAACTGGCCGTTCGCGGCCATGCGGCCCATTGCCATCAGCGCCTCGTCATTGCGGTGCGCACCGAGCAGCGGGAACACGCTCTGGCACAGCGCGAGCGACAGCGCGAGGATGAGTGCGAAATGTCCGATTTCGGGGATCATGAGACGCTGCAGTCCGTGTCGGAACCGGCCGCAGCAGCGGTCTGTTCGCCGACGTGTTCTGCCAGCGACTCCGCAACTTCCGGCGCCATGTAGTTTTCATCGTGCTTCGCCAGGATCTTTTCGGCCACGAACATGCCATCGCCGTCCATCTTGCCGTGTGCGACGACCCCCTGCCCCTCGCGGAACAGGTCTGGAAGCACGCCCGTGTAGCTCACGGGTATTTCGCAGCGCAGGTCGGTGACGCGGAAGGTCATTTCCAGCGACTCCATTTCGCGCTCAATACTGCCGTCGACGACCAGCCCGCCGATGCGGAAGGTTCGATCTTTCGGGTAGTCACCCTCGGCGACTCGCGTGACGGTCACGAAAAACTCCATGTTGTCCTGGAACGCACGCAGCGTGAGGCCGGTGGCGATCGCAAGTCCGACGACGGCAAGGCCGACGGCGAGCATGCGTTGTCTGCGCGGCGTCATTTGGACGCCTCCCGGGCATGCGCCGCAATTTTTGCCTTGCGCATGACCTCTGCCTGGTAGCGGGTCGCGCGCCACTCGTTAAACAGAAGGACGGCCGCGGTGAGTCCGAACGAACTCCACACGTAAAAACCGTATTTACCCATGTCAAAAAATTCCATCAGCTCATCTCCTGGGCTCTAACCAGATCAACGACCCAGCGCTTCCTGCGCTCTCGGAGCAACACCTCGACCCGGATTCGGCGCATCAGCAAGGCTCCGAATACAAGTGTAAACCCGACGATGTTCGCCAGCAGCGGATACAGCATTTCCGGATCGATGGCGGGACCACCTTCCCGGATTATGGTCGATCCCTGGTGCAGCGACGTCCACCAGACAACCGAGTAGTGAATGATCGGCACGTTTATCGCGCCGATGATCGCAAGCACGGCGCTCGCCTTGTCCGCCTTCGTCGTATCGTTGATCGACATCCTGAGGGTCATGTAGCCGAAGTACAGGAACAAGAGGATCAGCTCCGACGTCAGGCGCGGGTCGCCCCACTCCCACCATGTGCCCCACATTGGCCGTCCCCAGATGGAACCCGTTGCCAGTGCGAGAAAAGTAAACCAGGCGCCGAGCGGCGCCGCCGCGACGGCGACGGCGTGCGCGAGTTTCATTCGCCAGATCAGACCGACCGCGGCCGAGATGGCCATGATCATGTAGGCCATCATTGAGAGGTACGCGGACGGCACGTGTACGTAAATGATGCGAAACGCGTCTTTTTGCTGGTAGTCCTCGGGGGCAACAAACAGGCCGTTGTAGGTTCCCCAGGCGATCAACAGATAGCCGGGAACGGCAAGCCACGGATACAGGGTGTATGAAAGCCTGTGAAAATGCGGTGGCGATGCCAGCTTGTGAAAAAAGGTCCACATAGATTGAAGTCTACTCACTACTGATACGCAGAGCCGCGGCCGTTGCGAACGGCGTCAGCGCCAGTGCGCCGACGGCGTAAGCCCCAAGAAAATACAGTCCGCCCGCGAAATCCTCTCCGTCCACCGCGAGTGATACTGTTCTGGCTCCGAAAATAAGAATCGGCATCGCCAAAGGCAATAGCAAAAGGCTGAGAAGTGTTGTGCCGCGATGCAATCCGACCGTCAGGGCGGCTCCCGTCGCCCCGATCAGGCTCAGGGCGATCGTACCGAGGAAGACCGACGCCATCAGCACGCCGGCGATCTCCGACGGCATCTTGTAGGACATGGCCACAAACGGACTCAGGAGCACAAGCGGCAACCCGCTGACGAGCCAGTGGGCAAGGCTCTTGCCCAGCGCGATGACCGGCAGCGGCTGCGGGCTCAACAGGAGCTGGTCGAGACTGCCGTCGGCATGGTCCAGCACGAACAAGCTGTTTAACGACAATAGCAGGGCCAGCAGTGCCGCAACCCAGGTCACTCCGGGGCCGATGCGCAGCAAGGTGTCGCCATCCGGACCGACCGCCAGCGGGAACAGCGTGCTGACCATCAGGAAAAAGACGATGGGATTCAGGACGTCGCCGGGTTGCCGAATGCTCAGCAACAGATCGCGGCGCGCCGTCGCGATGAACGCCCGGCCGATTCCGGGAAGCCTGTCCTGCCCAACACTCATTCGATCGTAAGCTCCACGACCGGCGCCGACAGCGCCAGCGTTTCGTGGGACGCTACCACTGCGAGGCCACCGTTCGACAGGTGCTCATCAAGCATGGCGTTTATCTGTTTCTTGCCGTCGACGTCGAGGTTCGTGAACGGCTCGTCCATGACCCAGAGCGGCGTCTCCGACAATACGAGTCGCGCAAGCGCTGCCCGCCGCTGCTGCCCTGCCGAGAGGGCGCGGGTCGGGAGGGCCGCCTGGCGCTTCAAACCCAGCGACGCAAGTACATCCGACACGCTGCGCCGGCTCTGGCGCCGCAGGACCGACTCAAACTCGAGGTTTTCCGCTGCCGTGAGATCGCCTTTGAACCCGGCCTGGTGCCCGTACCAGGTGAGCTGCGTGCGAAACTCCTGGTTGCGCGGATGCACGGCCTGCCCGTCCCAGTGCACCGTTCCTTCATCAAATTCCGCGAGACCGGCAAGCGCTCGAAGCAAACTGGTCTTGCCACTCCCGTTCGCGCCACGCAACGCCAGCAGTTGCCCGCTCTCAATCGCGAACTCAAGACCTGCGAAAAGGCAACGCTCGCCTTTGAAGACACGGAGCGCATTGGCGGAAAAGGAATGGGTCAACTAGGAATGCCGTTGGGAGAAGAAATAAGATAATAGAAGCGACTAATAACTATAGTATTCAATAAGTTGTTTATTTTATCTCATGTTAATAATGAAATATACGTCGTGAGCGTTTGAATTCCACTCCCGGAAATATTGCCTATTTACAAGCAAACCCCGGTAATTCTACACTGCTTTTCACGGCGGATTAGAAACGAATACAAGACCTTCTGCCGGCTAGTTTAGAGAGTCAATTACCTCATTACTGAGACCGGATTCACCACTATGGATCTTTCGGCCGCCGGACTTCGCGAGCAAGCCTTCCGCACCCACGGAAAGCAGGTTACGCACGTCCAATACGCAGCCGAACAGGCCGCAATGGCCGCACTCGAAGACATGCTCGATTGCCGGCATGCGCTGGTGCTGCTCCAGGGACCTCCGCTTTCCGGAAAAACCTCGATTTTGCGTGCGTTTCTCAATACCCATCGTGAACACGGGGAAGCGGCGGTTGTCAATGGTCAGGGCTTGAACACGGCGGCGCTGCTGGAAGGCATGCTCAGACAGTTCGGCTACCAGCTCGATACCTCGTCCACCGCGGAGCTGCTAGCGATGGTTCGCGTCTTCTGCCTGCAGCAAACAACCTCCCACCGGTCACCAATCCTCGTGATCGAGAATGCGCAGGATTTGAACCCGAGTGCGCTGAATGCGCTGTGTGAGCTGGCTGCCATGCACGTACGGGGAATCGCCGCTCTCAAGATCGTACTCGTCGGCACCCGCCCGCTGGCCGCGATGCTGGAAGGCGAGTCGCGAACGAATCTAAAGAAACGACTGAGCAAGGATCACCACTTGCGTCCGATGTCGTCGGACGAAACTCGCCATTACGTCCACACGAAGCTGAAGGCCGCCGGCAGTGAAGCTCCGGACGAATTGTTTCCCCGAGCGATCTGCGAGGAGATCTGGCAGGCGTCCGGTGGCTGGCCCGGCATCGTCGACCGGCTTGCGCTCCTCGCGATCGCGCGATCGACGACGCTTCCCGTGTCCATCGACAAAATTGAACGGCCCGTCTTGCCTCAGGGCACCTGGCTGACATCGAAGTCGTCTGGCAAGCAGAAGGCGAAAAAGAAGGAGCCGCCGCGCGTCATCGTAAGCTCAGGCGGAAAAACGCTGAAAGAAATCGTCTTTGACCGGCCCCGGCTGCTACTCGGCCGCTCAGCGCACAACGACATCGCTATCGACAGCAAGTTCATCAGCCGCCATCACGCGCTCCTCGTGCGCTACGGCAGCACGACCTTCATGATGGATTTGAACAGCACGAACGGAAGTTTCGTGAATTCCAAACGCGTCTCCAATCACGTGCTGATTGATGGCGATATCTTGAGTATCGGACACCACCGGCTGAAATACGTCGATCCTTACGCGACGTCTCGCGAGGCCGCCGAGGACGTCAACATCGCCGATACGGCTGTCATGAAGACGCTTGACGACATGCGCACGCTGCTCGCGCGAGAGAATACGGCGCTGCTCCCTGCAGCGACTTCCGAGCAGCTTCCGACCTACGTTCCCGGCAGCGGCTAGAAAACCCTACTCGCCCCGCAGGTTCTGGTGGAAGTGCTTCCGGCACATCGACACGTAGCGGTCGTTGCCGCCAATCTCGATCTGGGACCCCTCGCGAATCGGATTGCCGTCCTCGTCGGTGCGCAGCACCATCGTCGCCTTCGATCCGCAGTGACAGATCGCCTTTAGTTCTTTGAGGTTGTCCGCCCAGGCGAGCAGGTAACGGCTGCCTTCGAAAGGCTCGCCGAGGAAGTCGGTGCGCAATCCGTACGCGAGCACCGGAATGTTCAGGATGTCTGCGACGTCGGCCAGTTCCCGCACTTGTTGCTTGGTCAGGAACTGCGCTTCATCGACTAGCACGCAATGCAACGGCTTTTCGGATTTGCGCTTTTCGACAATGCGGTAGAGATCCGTGTCCGTCTGAAACGTCGTCGCCTTGGTTTCCAGCCCGATGCGCGAAGTCACGCGCCCGACGCCGTAGCGGTCGTCGAGTTCGGGCGCAAGCACCAGCGTATTCATGCCGCGCTCTTTGTAGTTGTAGCTGGATTGAAGAAGAGACGTCGATTTGCCGGCATTCATCGACGAATAATAGAAATAGAGTTTTGCCATCGGATCGGAGCTGTCGCTGGAAACCGGGATTGTGACAGCGAACCGGCCAGCTTGCACCTCTGGGCTTCAGGCCTTTTGATGGCTCCCGATTCGGCGTATGCGGGAACGGTCGGAGACGCGATGCGAGGCGATCGATTGCCTTTCGCAGTCCGGGCACAGGTTTTTCAGGCGATGGCGTTTTGAAATGACCTGCGGCACGGGGGTCATTTCTCCATCCAGGAAACATCGACTACAGATAACCATCTCGCTCAACCTGTTCAGCAGTCGATAATCGATGTTTGATTTTGCACGCTGTGTCATTGGCCGTCTGCCTGAAACATCCGTACCTGGACTATCGACCGTTTCGTGGATCGGATGCCGAAACGGGCTCCGATTTGGGTACAAAGTGTTAACCAGTCGACATTCCGACTGTCGACTACTTCGCGTTTTCGGCGAGACTCGCGCGGCGTCGGCGCATATTCAGGACAAGAACGTTTCCAGCGAGAACGAGACCTGCTCCCACAACGAGCGTCAGCGAGAGCTGAAGACCCTCGAACAGCATACTGATGATGAGTGCGACAACAGGAAACAGGACCGACACGTAGCCGGCGCGATGCGCCCCAATGCGTCCGAGCAATGTGAGATAGGACCAGAATGCAATGACAGATCCGAATAGCGCGAGATAAAGCAGCGACACGATATACGCTGCGGACCAGTCAATCGTGAACGCTACATCGTTCATCAACGCATAGGCGATCGTCGCCAGTGCGCCGTAAAGCATACCCCAGGCATTACTCTGCAGGACTGGCAACGCCCTCGCCTGCGTCCGCTGCGACACCATATTGCCGAGCGATGCGGAGAAGGCGCCGAGCGCGGCGAGCAGCGCACCGATCACGATGGTGTCTCCCACGCTGAGTGCCCCCACTTCCGGCAGGAACAGAAGTAAGAGGCCAGCAACGCCGATGACGCTCCCGAGCAGAACGCGCCAACCGGCACGCACACCGAAAAACAGGCGCGCGTTCAAGATATTCATCCAGACCACGGATGAGAAAACAATCGCGCTCAAAGCGGACGGCAGATAAATCTGCGCGCGATAGGCCATCAGGTAGTTCAGGCAGAACATCAGTACGCCCATCAGGGCGAACCAGAAATGTGCCTGTAGCGGATATCTAAGGCGCTCGCCGCGCAGAAGAAGCCACGCGAACAGCGAAGCGGATGCGATCAGGTAGCGGTAGGCGATCGATGCTTCGACAGCGACAGTACCGAGCTGGAACTCAATCGCAAACCAGGTCGAACCCCAGATCAGGACGGTCAGAATGTAGAGGGAGAGATTCCCCATCGCCCTCCCCTGGCGAGCCGCCGGATCCATCATCCGACGTCACCGAAAGATCGGACCGGGGCGGCGTTTTCGCGCCGCCCCGGTGCAATCTGATCAGAAGTTGACGGAGCCCTGGATCGCCAGCGTACGGCCCTGGCCGAAGAACGCGTAGTTGGACTTCGTGCCAAACGTGCTGCCAGCGAGCGGCGTGTCGCCACCAAACAACAGGATCTGCTCGTCCGTCAGGTTTTTCGCCAGAAGTGCGAGCTGCCAGACGTCGTTGCCAATGCCAACACGGGCGTCAACCTTGGTGTAGCTATCCTGCACGAGTGCCGGATCGTAGGTCGCACTCGCGTCGTATTCACTGGTGTGGAACACATCAAGTCGCGCGCCCAGTTCCAGCGTGTTCGTCAACGGATAGTTGAAGTCCAGCGTCAGGTTGCCCTGCACGTCAGACAGCATCTGATTCGAGTTGCCGGTGTAGCTGCAGAGTTCCGGCGTGCCGTCGCCATCGAGATCGGTGTTCGGTGTCTGGCCGAAGTAGCACTGGCCGTTCTCGAAATCGGTGAACTCGAAATCCGTGAACGCGACACCGCCGCTCAGGATGAGATGCTCAGTGAGGCGGACACGACCGTCAATTTCGATGCCGTCGATTTCGGCGGCGGCAGCGTTGCCGACGTTGAAGCCGAGAACACCATCGAAGATTGAAATCTGCAGCTTGTCGAAATCTGTGTGGAACAGCGCGACGTTGACTTCAGCCGAACCACCGGCGAGAACAAACTTTCCGCCGAGCTCGAAGCTCGTAGCTTCCTCATCGTCAAACTCAAATGACGAAACCATGTCCGGGTAGAACGAGCGATTGTTCGCACGGAAGTCGTAGCTGCCGCTTTTGAAGCCTTCGGTCCAGCTCAGGTACACCATCGTCGTGTCGCCGATGTCCCAGATACCCTTGATCTCCGGCGAGAACTTCGTCGTCGAGCGCGTATCGGCAACCGGCAGTGAACCAAGCTGCGAAATCAGGAACGCTCCGGTCGGACCCAGCGAGGCAAGGTTTTCAGACGTGATGCCGAACACGCTTGCATAGACGAGCGGCGCCGGAACCTGCGGTCCGGGCAACGGCGTGCCGTCGATCGACTGGATGCGCATCGTGCGGGAACCATCACGCTCATCTTCGGTGATGCGTCCGCCGAGCTGCAGCGTGAAGGCGTCGGTCGCGTGCCAGTTGAACTGCGCAAACGCAGACAGGACATCGTTGCCGACCTCCGCGACTCGGGCAGCCTGCGTGTCGGTCACGAGCGTGCCGGAACCCGGCGACTGCAGATTGATCGCGGGGATAAGAATCGAGTTGTTCGGAACAATGATCTGGTCGTTAAACGAGTGGTTGCTCGTCTGGTAGTACGCGCCAACAATGTAGTCGTAGCTTTCACCCAGCGGAGACGACAGACGGAACTCCTGGCTGAACTGCTCGTATTCTTCCTGCAACGCTGCAAGGAAAACATTTGCACCGGTGAAATCGCAGTCGCAAAGCTCCTGGTATTCAAAATCCGTGTACGCGGTGATCGACTTCAGCTGGAATTCGCCGAGCTGCCAGTCGAGCGTCATCGCGCCGTTCAGTGCCTTGTTGCGGCTGAAGTCT
>CAWUHY010000109.1:0-9209 GCA_963922215.1 uncultured Gammaproteobacteria bacterium
CGACCTGATCAACGCGATGCCGGCTCAGCAACTCGCTGCCCGGACCGTCGTCAGGAACCGTCCAGCCGGGGCGATGCGCGACGATCAGGTGGGCGAGATCAAGAATCTCGCCGGATCTGTGCCAGCTCCCGAAATGTAAAAAAGCATCCATTCCGATAATGAGACAAATCGAGGCGTCCGGAAATTCCCCGCGTAAGGATTCCAGTGTATCGACCGAATATGACGGGCCGTCGCGACTGATCTCCCGGTCGTCGACAACAAAGCCGAGCTCCTCACCGACGGCAAGTTTCAGCAACTCGAGTCGGAGTCTGCCATCGGCGACGGGCTGTTCCCGATGCGGTGGCTCGCCGCAGGGGATCAGCCGCAGTTCGGTCAGCGGCAGCCCTTCGAGCAATTCGAACGCGCTTCGCAAGTGGCCATTGTGAACGGGATCGAATGTACCGCCGAAGACCCCCATGCAGCGCCTCAAACGAGCATCCCCTCGGCCATCAGGCTGCCTTCCTCGGTCCGTAGGCAAGGCCAAACAGGATATCCATGGCGACCTGCCACGCATCGCCCCGCATCTGGCCCTTCGCCATTGCGTCGGCATCGGCCGCGAGGCTCATCAGTGCGTGCAGACTGTCCGGCGAGTGCCGGGACAGGCAGTTGCGAACGAGCGACTGACGCTTCATCCAGACGCCGTTTTTCTTCATTGCTGCTCCGAGATCCTGTCGACGCGCCACCGCGGCGGCGAGTGTCGTCAGCAGCCGCAGCTCGCGACTTAGGGACCAGAGCACGACGACTTCGGAAATCCCCTCGTGCTGCAGGCCGTACAGGATGCGTGCTGCACGATCCGCTCGCCCGGCCAGCGCAGCATCCGTGAGTTTGAAGACGTCGAAGCGGCTGCTGTCCGCGACGGCGCGGGAGACGTCGGCGATTCCGACGTCGCCTTCACCGACGAGCAATCGCAGTTTTTCGATTTCCTGCGCGGCCGCGAGCAGATTTCCTTCGACGCGGCCTGCGAGCATGCGCACCGACTCCTTGTCGGGGTTGAGTCCCGCGGCGCGCATGCGCTGGGCGATCCAGCCCGGCAGGTCCCGTAATTCAATTGGCCAGATCGGCAGGTGGACGCCGGCCTTCTCAATTGCCTTGACCCATTTGCTCGAGGCCGAGCTGCGATCGAGTTTCGGCGTGACGACGACGAGCATCAGTTCGTCGCCAAGCTGACCGACAAAGTCCGCGATCGCCTGGCTACCGACGCGCCCGGGCTTGCCGGTTGGAAGCCTGAGTTCGATCAGCCGCTTCTCGGCAAACAGCGACATGTTCGCCCCCGCACTTTCGAGACTGTTCCAATCGAAGCCGGTCGTCGCCACATGCGCGTCCCGGGACAGGAATCCTGCCTCGCGCGCGGCCGCGCGCACCGTATCCAGCGCCTCATTAACCAGGAGGTGCTCATCGCCGGAGACGAGGTAGCACGGAGCGAGGGACGACTTTAAGTGCGATGTGAGCTGGTTCGCCTGGAGTTTCACGCGGTCTCCAGGCTCACGGCCTCGCTTTCCAGCAGGACCGGGATGCCTTCGTTGACGGGATACAGCAGCTTCTTGTCGTCGGTGACCAGCGCTTCGGAGAGGTGTTCGGTGAGCGCCGCGCCGTCGCGCCGCGTGAGCTCTCCCTTGTCGATGCGGGCGTTGACGCGGCTCAGCAGGTCGCTGTTCGCGGCGATCAGACCCTTGTGGGTGACCGGGCAACAAAGGATGGACAGCAGTTTTTTATCCATGCGGGTTCGAGTTTAGAACAAGTCTCCGGTTTTCAGAAGCACGGGGACGAAAAACGTTATACTATATCAATTCGCTGTCGACCCCCCGCTCCTATGTCCGCAATCATGACCCGTTCCCGCGTCAAAACAGACTGGATGGACCGCGCCGCCGTGGCCCTGTCTGCGCTGTGCCTGCTGCACTGCCTGGCGCTACCGTTGTTCGTCGCCGGACTGCCGTTGCTTTCGCAGTTTTCGGACAGCCACTGGCACGCCCAGATGCTGCTGATCATCGTTCCGTTAAGCGTTGTCGCGCTGGGGCTCGGTTTTCGTCATCACCGCAGCACCCGGGTCCTGTGGGGCGGCGCGGCCGGCCTCCTGCTGCTGATTCTCGGCGCGACCTTGGGCCACGGGCTCGGCAGCGAATTGCTCGATCGCGGCCTGACGATTCTCGGCTCGCTCGTGCTCGCCGTCGCGCATTACTTCAATACGACGCTGCATCCCAGCACGTAGAACGGAGATGCTCGACTCTACCGCCGGATCGCATCCGCCTCTTCGATATTGTTGGTCGCCCGCAGCGCCGCTTCCGCGGCATCGAGATCCTCTTTAAGCGGTCGAAACGACGCATCCAGCATGCGGCAGCGCAGGATCAGTTTGGCCGCGGCAACCTGCTCGTTCGCGGCCAGCAGTTCGTGGATGGCGCGCTGCCCGAAGCGCAGCGCATAGAGCGGGTTTTCCCAGCGGGTCATGCGTTCGAAGTACCAGGGCCAGGCGTGCAGGTCGGCGCCCTCATCGCGGATGGACTGTTCGATATGCTTGATGCCATTGTCCGTGCCACCGCGGCTCATGAACGAGTAGGCGAGATTCAACGCGGCGAGTCGTTGTGCTTCAGGGATGGCTGTCTGCACCGGCGTTTCCATCATCGGAATGTCAGTCTCTTCAGCGATATCCAGCGGCCGGATCAGAAGGCCCAGCACCCCGAATCCGGCGAGCAGCGCGTACATCGCGACAACGCCCGACAGCCAGAATGAATACTGTCCGGCAAACAGCACGAGCCCGATCAGCAACACACCGATGACCGGCGCGACCCAGTAGCTCGTGCGCAGACGAACAATCAGCCGGGCCAGCGCGAACGGATTCAGTGACTGCAGCGGTGAATGCGTCATGGCGAGTACAATCATCGATGCCGGCAACAGCGCGACGCCGAAAACGCCGATACCGATCTGCGCCGCGGGCATGTCCTGCAGTCGATTCAGCAGGAAGCCAAGCCCGCCGAGTAGCACGAGTGGAAAGACGCCCCAGAGGTTTTCCATCCAGGAAAAATGGCGGGCGTCCAGCGCATCGGTGTCGCGACCCTCGGCTCGCGCGTCGAGATGCTGCAAACAGAAGCGCATGATGGCTGGCAGTATCGCGAGCCCGACGCTTAAAGTCGCAGCGACACCCAGAATGACGCTGATCTGCCCCGCTGCGAGCACAAGAGAGAAAAAGATGACAAACAGGGCGAGCGTCGTCAGTGTCGCCGGCGCGCGCAGCGGATAGAGGAGCTCCTCAGCAAGCTCACGCGCCGCGGGCATCGTCATTCTCGGGAACGGGATCGTAGCCGCTGCTGCCCCAGGGATGGCAGCGCGCGAGCCGCTTGACGGTCAGCACCGTACCGCGCAGCGCTCCGAAGCGCTTCAGCGCCGTCAGCGAATAGTCGGAACAGGTCGGCTCGAAGCGGCAGCTTCTCCCGAGCCACGGCGACAAGGTGATTTGGTAGAGCCGCACGAGTTCAATCAGCGGCAGTGCCAACCAATCGGACAGGCGGCGCGGTTTCACGCGGTCGCGCCGGACTCGGCCGCGGTTTTCCGAATCGCACTCAGCATCGACGCGAGTCCGTTCGACCGTGTCGGGCTCAGGTGCTCCTCGAGACCGAGCGCCGCGACGAATTCCGGGCTGGATTCAAGAATGTCTGCGGGCCTGCGCTCGTTGTAGATTCGGAGAAGGATTGCGATGAGGCCGGAGACGATAGCCGCGTCACTGATTGCTTTGAAATGCAGTCGACCATCCTTCAGGTCCGACACCATCCAGACCTGCGACTGGCAGCCCTTGATCTTGTTGTCTTCAACGAGATCGGCATCGTCCATCGGCGGCAGCCGACGGCCGAGATCGATAATGTATTGATAGCGATCCATCCAGTTGTCGAAGAGGCTGAATTCCTCGACGACATCTTTCTGTGCCTGGTCGACTTCGTTACTCACAACTCGTCCTTTTCAAGAATTCTTCATCCCGGACGCGAATCAGCCGCTGATGCGTCGCCAGGTGGTGCCCTCGGCGCTATCGTCGATCTGAATCCCTGCGTCCTTCAGCTGGTCGCGAATGGCGTCTGCCTTCTCGAAGTCGCGATCCTTGCGCGCTGCATTGCGGGCTTCGATCAGCGCATCAATGGCATCGGCCGCGAGGCCGTCTTCTGCATCACCCGCGAACCATTCGTCCGGATCATTTTGCAGCAGACCCATGAGATCGCCGGCGGCGAGGAGTTCGGCGGCGAGACGCTCGCGCTCTTCGTCCGATTCGGCTTTATTCAGCGCGCGCGCGACTGCAAAAAGCTCAGCCATCGCATTCGGTGAATTGAGGTCATCTTCGAGTGCTTCAATGACTGTCGCTGGAGGCTCTGCTGCTTCGCGTGCGGCATCGGAGACAGCGATGCCGCGAATCGCGCCGTACAGCCGATCCAGCATGCGTCGGGCAGATGCGAGCGTCTCATCCGACCAGTCGAGCGGCTGGCGGTAGTGTGCGCTCAGGAGTGCGAGCCGAATGACTTCGCCGGGCGTGTCCTTGATTAGTTCGTGCACGAGCTGCACGTTGCCGATCGACTTCGACATTTTTTCCTGGTCGATGCTTAAAAAACCGTTGTGCAGCCAGTAGCGAGCAAACGGCGCGCCATCGTGTGCACAGCGGCTCTGTGCGAGCTCGTTCTCGTGATGCGGGAACACGAGATCCTGACCACCGGCGTGGATATCAATCGTCTCGCCGAGATGCTTCTCGGCCATCGCGGAGCACTCGATATGCCAGCCGGGACGTCCCCGCCCCCAAGGCGAATCCCAGCCGGGAAGCTCGGGCGTGGACGGCTTCCACAGCACAAAGTCGTGGGCGTTGTGCTTGTACGCCGCCACCTCGACTCGCGAGCCTGCGATCATCTCACGCAGGCTGCGCCGCGAGAGTGCGCCGTAGTCGTCGAATGACTCGACGTTAAACAGAACGTGGCCTTCCGCCGCGTAGGCGTGGCCTTTCTCGATCAGCGTTTCGATCATTGCGATCATTTCGGCGATGTGCTGGGTCGCGCGCGGCTCGACATCAGGAGGCAAGACGCCGAGTGCCGCCATATCTTCGTTGTAGATGCGGCTGAACTTCTCGGTGATTTCGTTGATCGGCTTGCCGGTCTCGAGAGACGCTTTGTTGATCTTGTCATCCACGTCGGTGAAGTTTCGAGCGAACTTCAGCGTGTAGCGGCGACGCAACACGCGCGCCAGGAGATCGAAGACCACGGCCGGTCGGGCATTCCCGATATGCGCGTAGTTGTAGACGGTCGGCCCGCACAGGTACATCGTCACTTCGCCTTCTTTCAGCGGGGTGAAGTCGACTTTTTTGCCCTGAAATGTGTCGTGCAACTTGATCGTCATCGTGGCAGTGTGTCTCGTGTCGGCCGGGCTACGGCTTGTATTAGCGAAAATCAGCCGGCGATGATAGCAATATTGCCGGGAGCCGCGGAGCCTTGTATCCTGCGCGCCCGCGAAAAACACCGGAAATTCAGCATGTCGTCCAACGAAGTCCGATTCCAGGCCCGCCAGAGCATTGAACAGGTGGAAGAAAGCAGCGATCTCGCACCGAAGTTCGACGATCGTGGCCTGATCACGGTCGTCACGACCGACGCGGACTCCGGCGAACTCCTGATGCAGGGCTACATGAACGCCGAAGCGCTGCGCCTGTCCATCCAGACCGGCGAGGCGCACTACTGGAGCCGCAGCCGACAGGTCCTCTGGCATAAGGGTGCCACGAGCGGTTTCGTCCAGAAGATCCGCGAACTCCTGATCGACGACGATCAGGACTGCGTGTGGCTGCGCGTGGAAGTCGCCGGCGGTGCCAGCTGCCACGTCGGCTACCGCAGCTGCTTCTACCGGAGCGTCCCGGTCGGCGAGGACTATTCGACCAAACAGTCGGATGGCAAAATCGAACTCGACTGGACAGAGACAGAGAAAGTCTTTGACCCGGAAGAGGTCTACGGCGACGCGCCGAATCCGACGCAGCTCTAGCTGCCTGGTTTCAGGTGTCGCCGGCCTTAAGCGCCCTTTGCATGATGCGGTCGTTCTGCACGCTGGCACCCAGCAAGAACTGGTGCCCGCCAACCGTACGGAAGCCTTTCCGCTCGTAGAAGGCAATCGCTGACGGGTTGTGCTCCCAGACGCCTAACCACATCACATCGCAGCCGCGTTCGACCGACTGTTTGCAGCATTCCTTGAGAAGCGCGGAGCCGATCCCGGCGCCTTTCCTGTCTCCGGCTGCGTACAGGCGGTGGAGCTCGACAGGTGCGGATGCCTCGATGGCATCCGATCTCGCGAGAAATCGCAGCCGCGCGTACCCCACCACTTCATTGTCGGACTCGGCGATGAGAAACAAGCTGTTTTCGTCGGCGAATTCCTCTTCGAATTTCTCCGGTGTCATCGCAGTCGAAAGATAGGCTTCGAGATCCTCAGGCGTGTTGTCTTTCGCGAAGGCGTCGGAGAACCAGCGCGCGGCGAGTTCGGCGAGGACGGTGATTTCGTCGGAGCGCGATGGTCGGACAATGAGCGGCTGTTGGCGCCGCGCCTCGTCAGGCTGCGACCTCGACATAATCGACGCGACTCGATGCTTCCGGAATAGGCAGATTGTCGGCGCGAAGTCCTTCAAGATGAAACGTAATAGCCTCGCGTATCTCTGTCTCCGTTTCCTGCAGTGTAGAACCGGTCGCCACACAGCCGGGCAGATCGGGAACGTAAGCTGAAAAATTTCCCCCAGCCGATTCGATTACGACGGCATAGCGCATGGACAGGTCACTCCTTAAGACCAGATTGCTTGAGAATACTGTTGAGGGTCCCGGGTGCCAAGTCATCCGACGGCTTCCCCGGCACCGTGACCCGTCCACGTTTTCAAAGGAGTTTGCAGACCAAAAAAAAACAGGGCAAAACTTTCGCTTTGCCCTGTTTCGACCCGGCGGTGTTGCGCCGGGTAATGACCCGTGTGCGATCAGATCGCGACGATGTTCTCCGCCTGCGGTCCTTTCTGGCCCTGGGTCACGGTGAATTCAACGCGCTGACCCTCGGTCAGAGACTTGAAGCCTTCGCCGGTGATTGCACTGAAGTGTGCGAATACATCGGGGCCGGATTCCTGTTCGATGAAGCCGAAGCCTTTTGCGTCGTTAAACCATTTGACTGTTCCAGTCGTTGTCATTTTCTTGATCCTGTTTGATTCATGAATGGTGTGCCTTCGTCAGGAAGGCGTTTGTGCTGGAAGGTTTTCTACTACTCATGAAACAGAACGAGGAACGACGATTGGAACTTCGAAATGATGTACACAAATAGCGAGTGGGCCGCTAGACCAATTCCTACACTTTCAGAGCGAACGGACAGTGTCAGAACAAGGCGCGAGTTGTGGCCATAGCAGCGCTATGGCCACGGCTAGCAACGAAGTACTGGCACTGTCCGTTCGCTCCCTTCGGGCTGGTGCTTCCGCCTCGCTGGACGGCGTTACGCCGCTGGGCAAGGGTGCACCATTGCCGGCGCGACGTGCCTTGCCAGCGAACCGGGAGCACCAGCTGAAAGCGTAGGAATTGGTCTAGCGGCCCACCAGACTGACTTTCAAGCTGGCGCGAGACTATCAGATAAGTCTGCTTAAGTCTCGGTCGCCACTGACATTTTTAAAGGCCGGCCGACCTCGGGTTAGCTACTCGTACCGCGCCAGGTAACGACTGTCGACGGTACGCTTCCACGGTCCAAACGCGACGAGCGACGCGATCGTAATGAGCGCTAAATTGACGACAGGTATCCACCGGTCCCATTTTTCCATGAACGGGCGGAACGCGCTGTAGTCCGCGCCGCAGGGATGCTGGTCGAGCACGGTGATGTTCCAGATCTGCAGCAGGCAAACGCCCGCGGCGACTACCAGCGGGATTGCCAGTCCGATCTTCGTGCCTCGTGACAGCGAGACGAACGCGCGCTGCAGCCAGAAGACGACGATGACGAACACGATGACCGGGCCACCAATGAAGAGACCCGGCAGGAGCCCCTCCCCGCCCATCGCGCATCGTACGCCGAATTCGATACGGACTAGAATCAAAGCGTACGCCCAGGCGGCCATAACGGACACAACGGCGAACGCTCGACGGACTGGCATCGGTTTTTTCATAGAGGCGACTTCAGTTGAGTGGCGCGCAACATAGCACGCAGTGGTAAGCAAAAACTGGTCGCCACGTCACAGCCGGCAAGCATTCAGAACCGGCGTTCCTTCATTTTGCGACGCCGTTTGCGTTGACGCTGTGCCTTCGGCTCCGGCGGCTGGAATGCAATTGCTCTGGCCTGGTAGGTGTATTCGATCGACGCGATCAGCCACAGCAGATAGCCGATCAATTCGATGAATTCCTCGACGGCGAGCTTCACAAGCCGAACATAGTCGTCGCCAAGCAGCGACTGCCACATCGGTTCGTGGCCCACGAAATGCACGATGCAGAAAAGAATCAGGCTCGCACTGAAAAACAAAGTAAGGCCCGGTGAAGGCCATGCGCGGGCGAACGCGATCGTCAGGCGTTTCCAGTGTCGATACAGATAGGCGATGACGAGTGCACCTGCGACCGCGATCAGCGCCTGCCAGAGCCTGTCGACGAACAGCAGATCGAGCACGTAGTCCATCTCTCGTAAAAAACATGCGAGCGACAGTCCGCCGAGGGCAATCGCGAGCGGTCGCTGCGTCGGACAGAACCACGCGACCCATGCCATCAACAATCCGGACAGCGCGAGAATCATCGGCTGAATCAATTCAATCGGCGAGTATTCGCTGGTGCCCAGACTGTCTGTCGGTTCGGCAAAGTACTGAAGATTCAGAAACCCCGGATACCAGACTTCAAGTCGTGTCAGCGCACCGATGATGATTGTGACGCCGATGAAATACAGGCTGTAGCGAAGGATGGCCATGCCTGACTATACACTGCGGTCCGTCGCCGAATTCAAGGCCGCTCCCGAAGGCGGTAGCTCGGCGTCACGGACGCCGTAATCAGATTGCGATCGAGCAACCACTGGCGTGCATCGCTTGCATCCTTCTCAAACCAGCGGGCCGTACTGCCCAGCCGGAAGCTGTAGCCCCAGGCGTCCATGTCCTGCATCAACGCCGTTCTGCCGACACCGTCAATCTCACCGGCGAGCAGGATCTGCAGAAAACACACAGCGCTTTCTTCGATGTCGTCGCCGCC
>CAWUHY010000110.1:0-9162 GCA_963922215.1 uncultured Gammaproteobacteria bacterium
CGCGCCGTCAGCGAGCCGCTCGAGCAGGTCGGATATCGCCGGATCGGTTGCCGGCATCTCGGTGTCGTAGGCGCTTCTGGCCATGGCTAGGAAGCCTCTACACAGGTTACGTCGCACACGTTACCGTCAAATCGCCGGTCGCAAGGCGCGTGCCGCCGGACGTATGTCGATACGTTCAAGGCGCGCAACGCAGCGAGCGGCGATTTGACGGTAACCCTTTTCATCTTAATTCCCTCGTGTGGGCCGGACGGGTTTCGGGCGAGTCTGCGTTGATAGTCGCTCATGTACGTAAAGTACACCGCGCTCCTCGCGCCTTGCCTCGCCCGAAACCCGTCCGGCGTGTGCGACGTAACCTGTGCAGAGGCTTCCTTTCTTCCTAGCGGTCAGCGGCCCCGAGGGTCAGGACCTCGTAGCCGGTCTCTGTAATCAGAATCGTGTGTTCCCACTGCGCGGACAGGCTGTGGTCTTTCGTGACGACAGTCCAGTTGTCCGGCAGCAGTTTCACGGCGGCTCGCCCGGCATTGACCATCGGCTCGACGGTCAGCGTCATCCCGGCCTTGAGTTCCATGCCGGTGCCGCGCTTGCCGTAGTGCAGCACCTGCGGGTCTTCGTGGAAGACGCGCCCGATGCCGTGGCCGCAGTATTCCTTGACGACGGAGAAGCGGTTTTTCTCGACGAACTGCTGGATCGACGCCCCGACGTCGCCGAGTTTTGCGCCGTCCTTTAATTCCTCAATGCCGCGCCACATGGCTTCGAACGTCAGGTCCGCAAGGCGGCGGGCCTGGATGTTTTCCTTGCCGACCATGAACATCCGGCTCGTATCGCCGTGAAACCCGTCCTTGATGACCGTGATGTCGATGTTCAGGCTGTCGCCGGCTTTCAATTTCTTGTCGCCAGGAATGCCGTGACAAACCACGTGGTTGACCGAGGTGCAGATGGATTTCGGAAACCCGCGGTAATTGAGTGGGGCAGGGATGGCGTCCAATTCCTCGGTAATGTAGCGGTGACAGATCGTGTTCAGCTCATCCGTCGTCACGCCTGGTTTTACATAATCACCGATCATGTCCAGCACGTCCGCGGCGAGACGCCCTGCGACGCGCATCTTGTCCTGTTCTTCCGGCGTTTTGATCGTGACGCTCATAAGGTCCTTTGCTCGCAAAACCGTGCCCTGTCCGACAATACGGGGGACGGGCAGTCGTTGCATCTTTGGATTGTCGGGCCTGGCGCCGGCGCTTCGACAGCCGTCCGGCGATTCCCCTGAATATTTCGGTCTGCCCCCTTTCTGGGCGCAGCTCGCTATGGTATAAAGCGCGCGCCCTTGAGGCAATTAATCCACACGTATATCGACACAGCGCACTGGGTGCCCACCGAAAAAGGGTTGTGCGATGGGATATACGGAGGCCTAACCCGGAGATATTGAAATGGCAGACGTAACCATGCGCCAGATGCTAGAGGCTGGCGTACACTTTGGTCATCAGACCCGCTTCTGGAACCCGAAAATGGCACCGTTCATTTTCGGCGAGCGTAATCGAATCCACATTATCAACCTCGAGAAGAGCCTGCCGATGGCGCGCGAAGCGTGCGCGTTCGTCAAAGGCACGGTTGCCGACGGTGGCACCGTTCTCTTCGTCGGCACAAAGCGTGCCGCTCGCGAATCCATCCGCTCGCAGGCAACGCGCTGCGAAATGCCGTATGTCAGCCAGCGCTGGCTCGGCGGCATGCTGACCAACTACAAGACGATTCGTCAGTCCGTCAAGCGACTGATGATGCTCGAAGAGATGGCGGAAGAGGGCACGTTTGAAGGTCTCACCAAGAAAGAGATCCTCGGACTGACCCGCGAGCAGGAAAAGCTCGAGCGCAGCCTCGGCGGCATCAAGAACATGAAGTCTCTCCCGGACGTCATGTTCGTCATTGACGTCGACCACGAAGACATCGCGATTCGCGAAGCCCGCAAACTCGGAATTCCGGTCGTTGCGGTTGTCGATACAAACTGCTCGCCGGAAGGTGTCGACTACGTAATCCCTGGTAACGACGATGCGATGCGCGCTATCGAGTTGTACACGATGCTCGTCGCCGACGCGGTCCTCGACGGCAAGTCCTCGATTCCGGACGTCGCGCTGGGCGAAGACGAATTCGTTGAACTCGACGCGGAAGGCAAGCCGACGCGCGCTCCGCGCAAGAAGAAGGCTGCCAAGAAGACCGCGAAGAAGACTGCTTCGAAGAAAAAGGCCGCTGCAAAGAAGAGCGACGAGCCCAAGGAGCCTGCAAAGAAAGCCGAGGCAAAGGCCGACGATGCTGACAAGGCGGCAGATGCCAAGAAGGCTGACGAGAAGCCCGCTGAAAAGGCTGACGACAAGAAGGCAGATGCGAAGAAAGCCGACACCAAAAAAGCTGGCGCGGCCGACGACAAGAAAGCCGATGCGAAGTCTGATGAAAAGCCGGCTGACGACGCAAAAGCTGATGCGGCCGACGAAAAGGCAGCCAAGTAATCATCCGGCCCGCCCCGACCGGCGGGCCTCAACTTATTAACAGAGGACCCAACGATGGCCATCAGTGCATCAATGGTAAAGGAACTGCGCGAACGCACTGGCGCAGGCATGATGGAGTGCAAGAAAGCACTCGTTGAAACAGACGGTGACATGGATGCTGCAGCAGAACTGCTGCGCAAGTCCGGCCAGGCGAAAGCCGACAAGAAGTCCGGTCGCGTCGCGGCCGACGGCAGCGTTGCCGTTAAGGTCGACGGCAAGAAGGCCGTCATCATTGAAGTCAATTCAGAAACTGACTTCGTCGCCAAAGACGACAACTTCATGTCATTCACGAACAGCGTCGCGGACGCCGTTCTTGCGAGCGGCACGACGGACGCGGACGCGCTGGGCAGCATCGAACTGTCCGACGGCCGCACTGTTGAGGCAGCACGCACGGACCTCGTCGCGAAAGTCGGTGAAAACATTAGCGTCCGTCGCGCGGCAGCGATTGAAGCCGACGATACGATCGGCGCCTACACGCACGGTGCCCGCATCGGCGCGATCGTTGCCCTGAATGGCGGCGACGAAGACCTCGCGAAAGATGTTGCGATGCACGTGGCGGCGACGAACCCGATGTGCGTCGACGAATCCGGCGTCCCGGCTGAAACGCTCGAAAACGAGCGTCGAATCCTCACGGAGCAGGCGCAGTCCAGCGGCAAACCGGCGGAAATCATCGACAAGATGGTGCAGGGCCGTGTCGCGAAGTTTCTTAAGGAAATCACGCTGGTCGGACAGCCGTTTGTGAAGGATCCTGACGTCACAGTTGGTAAACTTCTGAAAAATGCTGGTGCCGAAGTAAGCGGTTTCGTCCGCTTCGAGGTTGGCGAAGGCATCGAAAAGAAAGAAGACAACTTCGTCGAAGAAGTCATGGCGCAGGTCAAGGGCGCAAGCTAGAACCTGTCCGGATGGGCTGACAACGCAAGGGGAGATCCATGTCCGAAACGTCGAATCGCTACAGCCGCGTGCTGCTGAAACTGAGCGGCGAGGCATTGATGGGCGATCTCGACTACGGCATCCAGCCTGTTGTCATCCAGCGCATTGCGACGGAGATCGCTGCCGTCGTCGAGACCGGTGTCGAAGTGGCGATCGTCATCGGCGGCGGCAACATCTTTCGCGGCGAGGGACTCGCGCGGTCCGGCATGGACCGCGTGACCGGCGACCACATGGGCATGCTGGCGACTGTCATGAACGCGCTCGCGATCCAGGATGCGCTCGAGGCACAGTCGGTGTTCGCCCGCGTCATGTCGGCGCTCAAGGTGCACGAGGTCTGCGAAGACTACATCCGCCGGCGCGCTATCCGGCATCTGGAAAAGGGCCGCGTCGTCATTCTCGCGGCAGGGACCGGTAACCCCTTTTTCACGACCGATACGGCCGCAAGCCTGCGCGCGATCGAAATCGGCGCCGACGTGCTGTTGAAGGCAACGAAAGTCGACGGCGTCTACGACGCAGATCCGGTCAAGAACCCTGACGCGCGCCGCTATGACGTCGTCAGCTACGACACCGTACTCGCCGACAAGCTCAAGGTCATGGACGCGACGGCGATCGTAATGTGCCGGGACAACCGGTTGCCCCTTCGCGTCTTCGACCTGACGCGCGAGAACGCATTGTTCGAAGCGATGACGGGTGGCAATGTCGGTACGGTGGTGACAGCCTGAATTTATAAGCTCTCAAGGATTTGAATCGTGTTAGACGAGATCAAAAAAGACGCCGCTGAACGCATGGCGAAAAGTGTCGCGTCGCTGAAGCAGGAATTTACGAAAATCCGGACGGGTCGTGCACACACGAGCCTCCTGGATCACATCACGGTCGAGTACTACGGGTCGCCGGTGCCTCTGAACCAGGTGTCGAACGTTGGCGTCGAAGATTCCCGCACCCTGACCATCACGCCGTGGGAAAAAGACATGGTTGCCCCGATTGAGAAGGCGATCATGAATTCCGATCTCGGCCTGAACCCTGCCACCGCCGGAACGGTCATTCGCGTCCCGCTGCCGCCGCTGACGGAAGAACGCCGCAAGGACATGATCCGCATCGTGCGCAACGAGGCAGAGGGCGGACGCATCGCCATTCGCAATATCCGCCGTGACGCGATCGGCGACATCAAGGATCTTCTGAAAGAAAAGATGATCGGCGAAGATGACGAGCGTCGTGGCGAGGACGAGATCCAGATACTCACTGACAAATACGTCGCCGAAGTTGATCAGGCACTCTCTGAGAAAGAGAGTGAGTTGATGGAAGTCTGAGCGCGGCCAGATCGATGGCCAGGAAGCCCCGACAATCTGCCGTACCCGGTCACGTTGCCGTCATCATGGACGGGAATGGACGCTGGGCGCGTAAGCGCGCGCTGCCGCGCCACATCGGGCATCGGTCCGGCGTGAAGTCCGTGCGCGAAATTGTCGAGGTCTCCGCGAATCGTGGCGTCTCTCACCTGTCCCTGTTCGCCTTCAGCAGCGAGAACTTCAAGCGGCCGAAAGACGAAGTCAGCATGCTGATGTCGCTGTTTCTCGAGTCGCTGCAGCGGGAAGTCGACGAACTTCACGCGAACAACGTCCGCCTCCAGATCGTCGGCGCGCGCGAACGCCTCAATTCGGCTCTCGCGGACAAGATTCAGGCGAGCGAAGAGCTGACCGCAAACAATACCGGGCTGCACCTGATTATCGCGGTTGCCTACGGCGGACGCTGGGACATGGTTCAGGCGGTCCGGAAGATCGGCGAGAAAGTAAAGCAGGGCGAACTGGATCCTGACGAGATTTCCGAGGACACGCTAAACGCCGAATTGTCGCTCGCCGGTATTCCCGACCCGGACCTGTTGATTCGGACGGGTGGCGAAAGTCGCGTGAGCAATTTCATGCTGTGGAATCTCGCGTATACCGAACTCTGGTTCACCGAGGAACTGTGGCCGGACTTTCGGGAGAAACACTACGACGCAGCGCTGGACTTCTATGCGAAACGGCAGCGTCGATTCGGCACGACGCCCGAACAGCTCGAGGCCGTCAAATGCTGAAGCAGCGAATCGTCACGGCAGTGATTTCGCTCGCTGTCCTCCTGCTGCTGCTGTTCGTCGCGCCGCCGGTCGTGACGGAACTCGCGATCGCGCTGATGGTAATCGGCGGGGCCTGGGAATGGTCCGGGTTGATTCGCGGCAGCGGAACAGTGGGCCGCGCCGCCTACACGATGGCAATCGCAGTTGCCACCGCGGCCGCGTACTACTGGCAGGTGGATATCGCGGGATGGGTCTTCGTTGCAGCTCTCGGCTGGTGGGCGATCGCAACGGGGTGGGTCGTTATATTTCCAACGTCTGTGCCGCGGCCGGTTGCTGTTCTCGGCGGTTTTTTTGTCCTCATACCGCTATTCGCAGCCCTCATTGATCTTTACCATCAGGGCCCGGAACGGCTCTTGTTCCTGCTGCTGATCGTCTGGTCCGCAGACATCGGCGCGTTCTTTGCCGGCAAGCAGTTTGGCAAACTGAAACTGAAAGTCTCGATCAGCCCGGGCAAGACCTGGGAAGGCGTCATCGGCGGACTTGTGTTCGCAGGCCTGATCGGGACGGCGGGGGCCGTCTGGTTTGGCGAGCCGTTCCTCGCACTTGTCCCGTTCTGTCTCGCGATCGCCGTCATTTCGATCATCGGCGACCTCACTGTCAGTATTTTCAAGCGCGGTGCGGGCGTGAAAGACAGCGGAAGCCTGTTCCCGGGGCACGGCGGAATCCTGGACCGGGTCGACAGCGTCTCCGCCGCCTCGCCGTTATTCATGCTGGGGCTGCTGTGGCTGGGGCTGTTGTCATGATCCGTTCAGCCGGCGTTCATCTTTTTCCTTCCACACTTGCACGGAACTGCAAGCGCTTTGGCCAGTCGATAACTGGGGCGTCGAGTAAGCTTTGCCAGGAGGGCGAAAACGGATGATGGGGAGCGTGTTGGGCAGTGTGCTGGCCTTCCTGGTCGCGATTAGCGTCCTCGTCGCCGTGCACGAGTACGGGCACTACATCGTCGGCAAATGGTCGGGGATGAAAGTCCTGCGCTTTTCGATCGGCTTCGGCAAGCCCATCTGGCGTCGTGTGTCCGGGCCCGACCAGACTGAATATTGCATCTCCGCGATCCCGCTCGGCGGCTACGTTCGCTTCCTCGACAGCCGCGAAGCAGACATCGCGCCCGAAGACGAGGGCAGGGCATTCGACCAGCGGCCCATACCGCTTCGAATCGCGACCCTGCTCGCGGGACCGTTTTTCAATTTCATCCTCGCGATCTTTGCCTACTGGGCACTCTTTATTTACGGCGTGCCGACCTACGTTCCGGCCGTCGGTGCGGTCGAGGCGGACTCCTACGCGTTTGACGCCGGACTCGAATCCGGTGACCGCATTGTCGCCGTCGACGGACGCGAGACGGCCGACTGGGAGGCAACGCTGCTTGCGATGCTGGACTCGATGGTGTCGACCGGCGAGATTCCGCTGCGGTTGCAGGACGCCGATGGCAACCAGCGCGAGGCAGTCATCGATGTCGGCGGCGACGCGAGTCGACTGACCGAGCCGGGCCTGCTGTTCGACGGACTCGGCTTCCGGCCCTGGGGCGCTCGCGATATCCCGTCGACGGTCGGCGAGCTGCCGGACGACAGCCCGGCTGCCGACGCCGGAATCCGGACCGGGGATCGCATCGTGTCGGTGAATGGCGAAACGGTCGCGAATTTCAACGACCTGATCGTCGCTGTCACGCCGCTCGCAAACCAGCCCGTCGCAGTCGACTACGAGCGCGGCGGAGAAATTTACTCAACCACCGTGAACGTTGGCTCCATGGAGCGCAACGGCGAGACGGTCGGACGGCTCGGCATCACGGCGGCGATACGCGGCGGCGATTACGTTTACAATCGCCAGTTCGGTCCGTTGGAAAGCGTTGGCCGCGCGATCGAGAAGACCTGGGCATCGACCGTCTTCACGGTACGCATGATGGGTCGCATGATTACCGGCGACGTTTCAATCAAGAACATCAGCGGGCCGATCAACATCGCGCAGTTCGCCGGCGAGTCGGCAGAACGCGGAGTCAGCAGCTTTATCGGCTTCCTCGCGATTGTCAGCATCAGCCTCGGCGTCCTGAACCTGCTGCCGATCCCGATGCTCGACGGTGGTCAGATCGTTTATCAGACGATCGAGGGCATTAAAGGCAGCCCGCTGTCGGACCGCGCCCAGATTATCGGCCAGCAGATCGGCATCGCGGCACTGCTGATGTTGATGAGCTTTGCGTTCTATAACGATCTCGCAAGAATTTTTGGATAGAGAACACTTTATGTTGTCACGCGCTTTGCGACAGTCTTCGATCCTCCTGGTCAGCCTATTGCTGCCGGTCATCGCGATCGCGAGTTTTGGACCGTTTGTTGTCCGCGACATGCGGGTCGAGGGACTGCAGCGAATCTCTGAAGGAACGGTATTCAACTATCTGCCCATCAACATCGGCGACGAAGTGGATTCGATCCGGGTCGGCGAGGCGATCGGCGCGCTGTACAACCAGGGCCTGTTCGACGATATCGAGATGCGTCGGGACGGCGACACACTCGTCATCGCCGTGTCGGAACGTCCGTCGATCGAAAGCTTCGAGATCGATGGCAACAAGGACATCAAGTCGGAGGATCTGCTCGAGTCACTGCGCGGCGTCGGCCTGGCTTCGGGCAAGACGTTCGACCGTTCCGTGCTGGACAACGTCGAGTCGTTTCTTCGCGAACAGTACTACGACCGTGGCAAGTACGGCGTCCAGATCAAGAGCACGGTAACGCCGCGTCCGAATAACACGGTTGCGATTCGGGTGGACGTCAAGGAGGGCGACCGCGCTCGCATCCGCCAGGTGAATATCGTCGGCAACGAGACTTTCCCGGAAAACGAAATCCGCGAAGACTTTACGCTCGACACGGCGAACTGGCTGTCGTGGATCCGCCAGGACGATCGCTACGAGAAGCAGGGTCTCGAAGGAGACCTTGAGACACTAGAATCCTTCTACAAGGATCGCGGCTACGCGGACTTTAAGATCGAATCGACACAGGTCGCGATTTCGCCGAACAAGAAGGATATGTATGTCACCATCACGATCGACGAAGGTGACAAGTACACGATTGCAGACGCGAAACTTGTCGGCGAAATGGTCATCCCCGAGGCGTTCCTGACGCCGCTGATTCTCGCCAGCCCCGGGTCGACGTTTAACCAGGCACTGCTGACCCAGTCGGCGGAGCTGATGCAGATTCGTCTCGGCGAACAGGGCTACGCAAACGCGGAAATCCAGCCGGTTCCGGAACTCGATGACGACACGAAGGAAGCAACGATTCGCTTCTTCATCGATCCCAAGCAGCGCGTGTACGTGCGTCGCATCAACTTCAACGGCGTCGATCAGATCGACGATGAGGTCCTGCGTCGCGAGATGCGGCAGATGGAAGGTGCGTTCCTGTCGAACCGCCTCGTCGACCGATCCAAGATTCGCCTGCAGCGACTCCCGTATATCGAAAACGTCGAAGTCGAAAACGTTCCCGTGCCGGGCAGCCCGGATATGGTCGATGTCGAATTCGACCTCGAGTACCGGATGCCGGGTCAGTTCTCGGGCGGCGTTGGCTACTCCGAGTCACAAAAACTGATCCTGAACGGCAGCATCGTTCACACCAACTTCATGGG
>CAWUHY010000111.1:0-9159 GCA_963922215.1 uncultured Gammaproteobacteria bacterium
GTGCGCCGACGCGCCGAACCGCCCAAAAGCGCCACGGACTGCGTCGGTTGTGAATTCATACTCCGAATCGATGACGGGTGCGAACGCTCCGGACTCAAATAGCTCGTTGAAGTGAGCCAGGTCGCGATTCGGCTGGAGCGCGATGACGCGCAGTGTCTTTTCGCGTGCGCGTCTGACGCGCAGCCCGGACAGCGTGATCCGGAGCAGATTACCCGTCGGTCCGCCGACGGTCGCATACATGCCGGCAGGATTCAGAGCGCGTTCGTAGTCGGCCGGTGACCGGTCTGTCCTGGCGTCGACAATCAGGTCGTATTGCGTGCCGCCTTGCGTGAAGTCCTGTGTACGGTAGTCGATGACCCGGTCGTATCCCCACGAGCGCATCGCATCGAGCTTCTCCGCGCTATCAACCCCAGTTACTTCGAGGTCGTGTCGCTTCAATAACTGAATCGCAATACTTCCAACGCCACCACCGGCACCGTTGACCAGCACGGATAGCCCGTCGTGCAGCTGCCCGTTCGCCATCACGGCCTGCAGCGCAAGCATTCCTGCCTGCGGAATGGCGGCAGCCTGTTCGAATCGCATCCCGCACGACATCCGGCGCACGGCGTCGCTCGGCGGGCACACGTACTCGGCAAACCCGCCGAACCCGCAGCCAGACAAGTCGCCATACACACGGTCACCGGGTTTGTATTCGCTGACGCCGTCACCAACTGCCTCGACCACCCCCGCAATATCCGACCCAACGATGATGTTCGGCCTGAACAGACCGGCCATGAAGCGATTGGGTATGAACGGCGAACCGTGCAGCAGGCCCCAGTCCCAGTCGTTAATCGAAACTGCGTGCACCCGGACCAAAATCCGGTCTTTCCCAGGAGCGGGCTTTTCGACCTCTTGGATTTCCAAGGTGTCGGGCGAAAAGTATCTGCGAAATTTGAGGGCTTTCATTTTTTTCGCTTCTACATTATTACGGGGCAGCCACCTGGCGTCGGTTCGTATGCAAAGCGTGCCTGTCCTTTACTGCAACCATCACTGATGGTGTCGTAAATTTTCGACGAAAGTAGCGGCGAGAGCTGACCAATCAGCTGCGCTGCGCACGCGTTTTGCGAATCAGATCAGAAATTCTGCGCTTGCCGAGCAGCAGCGATAAGCCGATTACTATCTGAGCGAGGTTTGTGTAACGACCGGCAGTCATTTCGGGAGACGGCTTGTATATGCCGACTCCGGCAGGGTCAATGATGTTTTGCTCGGTTATCCGATACGACTCGTAGTAAGCAAGGTCGATCAGACCGAAAAGAAACATGTACAAACCGATCAAAACGACCGCCATGTAAGCCAAGTCTGGGGTGTACCCTTCCGGGACATCAGGGTAACGACCAATAATTTTCGCGGGAAACATCCAGAGAGCTGCAGCTAGAAGAACCGGCAACAGAAATGCCAAAACAAATTCTGCGATCGAAACAGAAGTTGCCTGAGGCGTATTGGCGAAAAAGCCGACGAAATTTGCCAAACTCTGCAGCGCCAGAACAACGATAATCACGGCGCATAGACGTACAAGAACAATATCGATTCTTTTTCCCACGAAAGAATGGCCCCGCGACAGAAGTCAAAGAAATGCGGTGGTTTCCCAGGCAGGGCAGCAGAACAATCCCATCAAGCCACGAAAACACCGCCAGCGCAGTATATCAATCACTCGAAAAAGCGACGGGCGCCTGATCGTGCGCGATCAACCACGCGCGGGAAACGAAAGGCTTGGTAGACTCTCCACCGCCCGATCGTCCCAACCCAGAATTTCTAGTAATACAAAACCCGCTTTCAATCGGGAACTTCGACTGATCGAGACACACTAAACCGTATCCGTGCCGCGTGGCGATTCCGCCGTGCGGGCACCAAAAACAACGACGACAACGACCCCAGGGGGATCACATGCAATTGCTTCGACGCGCCAGGCTTGCGTTTGGCCTGATCGGCGTTCTGGTGGCGAATGCCGCCTTCGCTTCTGAAATCGATATTCCGTTCACGGAATTCACGCTCGACAATGGTCTTAGGGTCGTTGTTCACGAGGACAACAAGGCACCGATTGTTGCCGTCAACATCTGGTATCACGTCGGTTCGAAGAACGAGAAGCCGGGCAAGACCGGTTTCGCGCATCTTTTCGAGCACCTGATGTTCAACGGGTCCGAGAACTACAACGATGAGTTCTTCGGTCCGTTCGATCGCGTCGGTGCGACCGCACAGAACGGCACGACCTGGCTGGATCGTACGAACTACTTCCAGAATGTTCCGTCGACTGCGGTCGATCTTGCGCTGTGGATGGAGTCCGACCGCATGGGCCACATGCTGGGCGCTGTCACGCAGGAGCGACTCGACGAGCAGCGCGGCGTCGTCCAGAACGAAAAGCGCCAGGGCGACAACCAGCCCTACGGCAAGGTCTACGAAGTCATTCAGAAGAACATGTTCCCCGAGGGTCATCCCTATCAGTGGGAAACCATCGGATCGATGGCGGACCTGAATGCGGCCTCGCTCGAGGACGTGCAAGAGTGGTTCAAAGCCTACTACGGTCCGAACAATGCCGTGCTCGTGCTCGCAGGCGACATCTCGGTTGAGGAAGCTCGCGAGAAAGCCGAGCTGTACTTCGGCGATATCCCGCCGGGACCGCCCGTGACGAAGTTCGACGTCTGGGCACCGAAGATGAAGGAGCACTCGCGCGCGTCGATGCAGGACCGCGTTCCCGCTGCACGCATCTTCAAGACCTGGGTCGGACCGGAGTGGGGTTCCGAAGACGCGGACATGCTCGCGATCGCCTCGAACATCCTGTCCAGCGGCAAGACTTCGCGGCTCTACCAGCGACTGGTGTACACCGATCAGACCGCGACTCAGGTCGATGCCTCGCCGATCTTTTTCGAGATCGCAGGCTTCCTCGGGGTCGATGCGACGGCACAGCCGGGCGGTAGTCTCGAGCCGATCGAAGCGGCTATCGACGAAGAACTCGCCCGATTCTTAAAAGACGGCCCGACCGAAAAAGAAGTCGAGCGCGCCGTGACACAGATTCGCGCGTCGATGATCCGCGGCCTCGAACAGGTCGGCGGCTTTTCCGGCAAGGCGCAGCTTCTCGCTCGCAACGCGACCTATGCCGGCGACCCGGGCTTCTACAAAGTCTCGCTGGAGCGCATGGACGCTGCGACACCCGAAAAAGTCGTCGAGGCCGCGCGCCGCTGGTACGGCGCAGGCACGTTCACACTGGAGGTCGAGCCTTTCCCCGAACTCACGGCAAACGCTGAAGGCGCCGATCGCAGCAACGGTCCGCCGATGCCCGACTCCTTCCCCGAAGTGGACTTCGACAGCTTCGAACGCGGCTTTTTGAGCAACGGCGTCGAGCTTCTCGTCGTCAACCGGCCGTCCGTACCGGTCGTTCAGTTCAACACGCTGTTCGACGCTGGCTACGCGGCCGACACCTTCGGCAAACTCGGCACGTCGAACCTCGTCATGACGATGCTCGACGAAGGCACGAAAAAGCGTTCGTCGCTGGAGATCTCGGAAGAGTTGCAGATGCTCGGAGCCAATCTCGGCACGAACGCAAACGTCGACTTGTCTTCCGTCTCGCTGAATGCGCTGAAGGAGAACCTCGACGACTCGCTCGATATCTACGCGGACATCATCCTGAACCCGCAGTTTCCGGAAGGTGAACTCGAACGTCTGCGCAAACTCGTGACCGCTGGTATCCAGGCCGAGAAAAACTCGCCGTACCAGCTCGCGATTCGCATCGTGCCGCAGCTTATCTACGGCGATGGCCACGCTTACAAGATGCCGCTGACCGGTTCGGGCACGGAGGAGTCCGTTGCCACGATCACGCGTGACGATCTCGTGAACTTCCACCAGACCTGGTTCCGTCCGAACAACGCGACGATGGTTATCGTCGGCGACACGACGCTCGCGGAAATCCAGCCGAAGCTCGAGAACCTGTTCCGTCGCTGGGACGCAGCAGATGTGCCGCAGAAAAACCTCGATGCGGTCGAGCCGAACACCGAAGAGCGCGTCTACATCGTCAATCGCCCGGACGCCGAGCAGAGCATGATCATCTCGGCGAACATCGTGCCGCCAACGAACAACCCGGACGAGTTCGCGCTGCAGGCGATGAACGACGTGCTGGGCGGCAGCTTCTCCGCGCGCGTCAACATGAACCTGCGTGAAGAAAAATCCTGGGCCTACGGTGCGTACACCTTCGTTCTAGGCGGCGCCGGGCCGCGTCCGTTCATCGGCTATGCGCCGGTGCAGACGGACAAGACCGCACCGTCGATGGCTGAGCTGCGCAAGGAGTTCACGAGCATCATCGGCGATCGTCCGCCGGAACCGGATGAGCTGCAGCGGGCGATGGACGAAAGCACGCTGAGCCTGCCCGGTCAGTGGGAAACGGCGAGCGCCGTGTCCAACTCGCTGGTGCAGATGGTGCGCTACGGCTACGAGGACGATTACTGGGACGAGTATCCGGAGCGCGTCCGCGGTCTCACGCTGCGCGAAGTCAGCGATGCTGCGAAGGAGTATGTGAATCCGGATGGACTGATCTGGGTCGTGGTCGGTGACCGCGAAAAGATCGAGGAAGAAGTACGCTCCCTCGAGTTCGGTCCGGTGACCCTGCTTGACGAGAACGGTAACCCCGTCGACGCGGAGTAAGGTGCGACACAAACCGCCCCGGTGATCCGTCGCCGGGGCGGTTTTTTTATTCCGCGCGCTGCCGCAACAGTGGTACAACAGGTCCACGCTAAGCGGAGCCAACAATGCCGAGTTTTGTTCTGAACGGTGAGCAAGTCACCGTCGACGTCCCTTCCAACATGCCGTTGCTCTGGGTGCTTAGAGACACCCTGGGCGTCACGGGCACGAAGTACGGTTGCGGTATTGCACAGTGCGGTGCGTGCACGGTGCTGTTCAATGGGTCCGCGATGCGCTCCTGCCAGCTTCGGGCGTCCATGCTCCAAGGCGCGGAGATAACGACGATCGAAGGACTCGCCGACGGCGATGCGCTGCATGTCGTGCAGGAGGCCTGGATTAAACACCAGGTTGCACAGTGCGGTTACTGCCAGTCCGGGCAGATCGTCCAGGCGGCCTCGCTGCTCGCGACGAACCCGGACCCGGACGATGACGAGATCAATCGCGTGATGAACGGCAACCTCTGCCGCTGCGGAACCTACCCGCGCATTCGCGCGGCCGTTAAAGAGGCTGCAGCAATGCTTGCGGAACGTGCCGATGGCTAAAGCGCGCAAGATTGCCCGGCGCACTTTCCTGATCGGCTCCGCCGCGATCGCCGGCGGTGTCGCGTTTGGCATCTACAAGGTCAAAAAGCCGCACGACAATCCGCTCGAGGCCGGACTCGCCGACGGCGAAGCGACGTTCAACCCCTGGGTCAAAGTCAGCGATAATGGCATCACGCTGATCGCGCCGCACACCGATATCGGGCAGGGCGCGCGCTCCATCCAGGCAGCACTCATCGCGGAGGAGATGGATCTCGGCTGGGACGACTTCTCGGTCGAGGCGGGCGAGCCGTCGCCGGCCTACTTCAACACCGCGATGAAAGACGAAGGCGCGCCGTTTCGTGCGCGCGATGACGGCGTTGCCGCATCGTCGGCGCGTGGCGTGGTTGGCGCACTGATCAAGGTAATGGGAGTCATGGCAACCGGCGGCTCGAGTACCGTGCCGGACTCCTACGAGAAGCTCCGAATTGCGGGCGCTGTTGCGCGAGAGACCGTAAAGCGCGCAGCAGCGGAGCGGCGCAGTATTCCCGTCGAGTCCCTGACGACGGACAGTGCCGCGGTCGTACTCCCGGACGGCGAGCGGATTGCCTACACCGCGCTTGCGGCCGATGCCGCGACGCTTGAGCCCGTCGACGTCGTTAAGCTGCGCGACCCTGCCGACTGGCGGCTTCTCGGTAAAAACATGCTGCGCCTCGACACCGTCGCGAAAGCAACCGGGTCGGAAACCTACGGAATTGATCTAAAGCGCGACGGCATGCTGTATGCGACTGCTCGCATTAACCCGCACAAGGGCGGCGCACTGCTCGGCTTCGACGCGACCAAAGCGCGGGCGATGCCTGGCATTGTCGAGATCGTCGAGCTGAGTAACGGTGTCGGTGTTCTCGCCGACAACACGTGGAACGCCTTCGAAGCCGCCGACGCGATCGACTACGACTGGGGCCCGGCGCCGTTTCCGCCCGCGACTGACGACCACTGGACCGAGATCGAAGCGTCGTTCACCGAAGAACGCCTTGATCGAGAGTGGCGTAAGGATGGTGAATTCAATAGCGACGCCGCAAGCCCTGTCACACTGCCGGCACACTATTTCGCAAACAGTTTCGAATACCGCGCGCCCCATGTCGCGCATGCGCCGCTGGAGCCGTTGAACGCCACGGTACTCGTCACCGACAGTCGGGCGGACATCTGGGTATCGCACCAGTTTCCGCGCTTCGCGGAGCAGTTCGTGGCCGACATCACAGGTCTCGATCTCGCCGACGTGCATCTGCACAACCAGATCGGCGGCGGCAGCTTCGGACACCGCCTCGAGTTCGACAATGTGCGACTCGCGGCCGAGCTCGGCATGCAGCGAAAGGGCACACCGATCAAGCTGACGTTCAAGCGCGAAGACGACTTCGCGCAGGAGTATCCGCGCCACAATGGAATCGCACGCATCCGTGGAGAGGTCGACACCGATGCGGGCGAAATCAGGACGCTGGAAATCGACGTTGCGACGCCTGCCGTCCTGTCGTCGCAGATGGCGCGAACGGGACTGCCTGCTGCTGGCCCGGACCTGCAGTTGCCGGCGGGCATCTGGGATGCGCCGTATGCGATCGAGAATTTCCGCGTCAGAGCCTACCGGGTTCCGGAACTCGTACCGACGAGTTCGTGGCGCGCGGTCGGCGCGTCCACCGGCGGCTTCTTTCTCGAGAGTGCGATTGACGAACTGGCGTATGCAGCCGGTGCCGACCCGCTCGAAGAAAGGCTCCGGCTGGTCGACGATGCGGTGGCGAGAAACGTGCTCGAGAAAGCCGGCGAGCTGTCGGGTTGGGGCAGTGACCTCGGTCCGCGCCGCGGGCGTGGCATCGCGCTCGTGTTTTCCTTCGGCGTTTACGTTGCCGAGGTTGTCGAGGTGACGGACACGGACGCGGGTATCCGCATCGATAAGGTATGGGCTGTGACCGACGTCGGGCCGGTACTCGATCCGATCAACTTCGAAAACCAGGTGCAGGGTGGCGTCGTCTGGGGCCTCGGTCATGCGATGAACTGCGAGCTGACCTACCGGGACGGACGCGCCGAGCAGTCGAATTACCACCAGCACGCCGGTATGCGCCTGTCCCAGTGCCCGGAGATTATCGTGCATAACGAAACACGCTCGGCAACGATCAAGGGCATCGGCGAACCGCCCGTTCCGCCGGCGGCTCCGGCGCTCGCGAACGCGATCTTCGACGCGACCGGGGAGCGCTTGCGCGAGATGCCCTTCAACAAGTTCGTGCGTTTTGCCTGAGCGCTGTTTGTGAATTCAGGGCAAAAGCAACGCCCAATGCCTGCTCGATCAGTATAATCCGCGCTTCCGTTTGAAGACCTTATAGTCCCGCATGCAACGCTCCGCCATCCCGCTCTCCGTGCTGAACACCATGCAGTCCGCGCACGTGATCGAGCCGGAATACTTAAACAGCCAGAAGATCGAGGCGCGCTACGGCAGCTACGCGGTGGACATGCTCGCCAGCGACGGCCTGACCAGGCAGTCGGCGCTGTCCAGCATGGATGAGAGAGGCAAGGTCTGCCGGACGTTTGCGCTCACGCGTTTTACCGAGGCAGCCGACGAGCTCGGGCTCGATATCCAGAAGCGTATCCGCGACGGCGCGTCGATCGGAGCCACGCTGAAAGAGGGCGGCTGGAATATCCTCAAAGCGACCATCCATATCGGCAGCATCCACGTCGACGACGGCGAGCATCCTGTTCTTTCACTGATGCGCCTCGATGTTCCGCAGACGCTCGCGCTGCACGTCTACCGGCTGACCATCGAAAAAAACGGCGAGTCCCTAGACTATGCGACGATCAGCGAGATGCACCATCCCGACTACCTGTCGGAAGCGGACGTCAGGAAACTCTTCACGATCGATGCAAAAGATCCTGCGACGCCGCCGGAAGTCGACGAGCTGATCGCGATTATTCTCGAAGCTTAAGCGTCAGCGATAATCCGGATTCGGATGATCGAAGCGGCAGCCCGCTTCCCACTCGCTCCGTTGATTGCCGTGTGCCGGGATACCGCCGGCGTCTTTGAGCATGCGCGCGAGGTGTAAGAGGTTCCAGGTCATAAAGGTGACGTCGCGCTGGGTGAAGTCGTTCTCGGGCCCACCGGAGTCGTCGTCGAGATAGCTCGCGCCCGGTCCGATTTCCCCGATCCAGCCGGCGTCGGCCTGCGGCGGAATCACGTAGCCGAGATGCTGCAGGCCGTAGAGCACGCTCATCGCACAGTGCTTCACGCCGTCCTCGTTGCCGGTCACGATGCAGCCGCCGACGCGCCCGTAGTAGGCGTACTGCCCCTCGTCGTTCAGCTCGCCGGAAAATCCGTAGAGCCGTTCGATGACCTGGTTGCACACCGAGGATTTCTCGCCGAGCCAGATTGGTGTGCCGATGACGAGGATGTTCGCGGCCATCACCTTCTCCTGGATGGCGGGCCAGTCGTCCGTGTCCCAGCCGTGTTCCGTCATGTCCGGATAGACGCCGTGGGCGATGTCGTGGTCCACCGCGCGAACGTAATCCACGTTGACGCCGTTGGATTCCAGGATCGCCATCGACACGCGCATGAGGCCTTCGGTGTGCGACGTGTTCGAACCTTTCTTCAACGTGCAGTTGATGAACAGCGCCGACAGATCGTCGTAGTCTGCGGGCTTGCTGTCGCAAAGTGCCCGCTGCTTGTCGTTCATTGTCATGTTCGTTCTCCCCCTTAAGCTTCAGGCGACGCGCTGCCGCCGTAGCGTATGTCGGTGACGAGCAGTATCCGCGTCCGCTCATCGGTCGTGATCCGCACTTCGTCGCCGACCTGTTTTTTCAGAAGCGCCCGTGCCATCGGCGAATCGATACTGATCGCTTTCTGTTTGGCGTCGGTCTCGTCGGGGCCGACGAGCCTGAATGTTTCTTCTCTGCCTTCCTC
>CAWUHY010000112.1:0-9137 GCA_963922215.1 uncultured Gammaproteobacteria bacterium
GCTCTCGTATCTGCAAAAGGAATTGTCGCCAGCGTCTTGAGCGCGCCGGCGAATTCAGCGGCGCTGCCGGCTGCCGTTAGTTCCGGCGACTCGGTCGCCGACCTGTGGCCCGGCAACAGCGGCGAGCGCATTCAGCGCAGCCTGAGAAAGACGATCCAGACCCGCCAGGCGATCAGCAGCCGGCTGACCGACCCGGACAGCGGGCAGTGCGTCGAGTTCCTGTTTGTCCCGCAGGGACGGGACCGCATCATGCTGATCGCGCGCGATGCGACGGCATCGAACGCGGAGATCGAAGAACTGTCCGACATCGCCTACATGGACACGGAAACTGGCCTGCCAAACCGTGACTGGCTGCTGTCGGAGCTCGGCGAAATCATTCAACGCGTGCGCCTGCGGCAGGGCCGCGGCGCGCTCATTTGCATCGAACTGCGCGACGATGAAACGCTTGTCGACCTGTTCGGTGAGAAGGCTGCGCGCATCATCCTCGCAACGCTGGCATCGCGGCTCGCCCGTACACTGCGCGGCGCGAACCTGCCGGACGAAGACGACGACGAACGTTACTCCGCGGTCGCACGTGTCGGCGAGTCCCGCTTCGGCATCGCCTTGCCGGACATCGAAACCGGGAAGGACGCCGAGGCCGTCGCCGACCGCCTGACGCAGCTCGTCCAGTCACCGGTCGTGGTCGACGGTCGGGAATATACGCTGAATGCATCCATCGGCATTGCGCTGTATCCGCAGGACGGCAGCAACGCCCGTGAACTGCTCGACAATGCAAACGTCGCGGTGCAGGAAGCGCGATTCAGCCAGTCTAGCCACTACAAGTTTCATTCCGGGACCGTAAAACTTCGCGCGCTGGAGCGTGAGGATCTCAAACTGGAACTCGAACAGGCACTGCACAACGACGAGTTCCAGGTGTCGTATCTGCCCGTCCTCGCGCAGCCGCTCGACGCGGTGTCGTCGGTCGAGGTCCTGCTGCGATGGCCGCGTCCTCTGTTCGCGAGTCGACCGATCCAGGAAGTCATCAAGTCCGCCGAGCACACTGGCTGCATGATCGAGATCGGCGAGTGGGTGCTGGCCACCGCAGCGCCGCAGCTTGCCCACTGGCGCGACAACGGCCACGCCGATCTGCGCCTCGCGGTCAACGTCACCGCGCGGGAATTTGGTCGGGACGGACTCGTTCCCCGCCTCCTCGAGCTGCTCGGCGCCGCCGGTCTCGACGGTGACGCGATCGAACTTGAAATCACCGAACAGCTCCTGCTGCGCGACGCGATGCGCGGCTTTCCAACCTGCCGCGGCCTCGCCGATGCGGGAGTCCGCGTCGTCGTCGACGACTACGGGACAGGCATCTGCTCGTTTGAGTACCTGTCGAACAGTCCGATTGCCGGCGTCAAGATCCATCAGAAATTCACGGCGGCAGCCGACCGCTCCGCATCGAGCCGTGCCGCCTGTGCGGCCGTCATCGCGATGGCCCACGAGCTTGGCATGGACGTCACCGCCGAGGGCGTCGAGACGCAAGAGCAGGCCGACGCGCTGACCTCCGTCGGCTGTGACAAGTTGCAGGGCTTCCTGTTCTGCAGGCCCGCGGCTGCCGAGACCGTCGGCGAATTCCTCGAGTCTCCGGGTGCACGCGCCGGCGACGAAAACAACGATGCAGACTGACGAGACGGGCCAGCTCGCTGCGATCGCCGGCGACGCGCCGTCTTTCGACGATGCCGTCGCCAACGACGAAAACCACGGCCTCGGCGCCAAGAGCATCGGCACAATTCTCGTTTGCGGACGTCCGCGCATCCTGCGCAAGTGGGATATGCGCTGGCTGAAAAGACCCGGCGTCGAGCTTCGAGTGATCGATCGCGCCGACGCGCTCGACGTCGATCTGGAGACCGATCGCCCCGTCCTCGTGCTCGCCGACGCCGGTTTCATCGGCGACGACAAGCAGCCACTGTATCGACAGTTCCTGAACGCCGACCCGCCCGTGCCGGTCATGGTGTTTGCCCGATCCGCGAGAGAGGCGGACATCGCTCTCGACGACGACGCGCACGACGTGGTCCGCAAGCCTTTCGACTGGCGCCTGATCGGTCATCGGGTTCAGCGACAGACGGAGCTCTTGAACAGTCGCAGCGAACTGGGCAGCGCCAAGCAGTCGCTCCAATCAGCTTTCGAGCTCGTCAACCAGCTTCGTCAGAGCAAGATCGACTCCGATTCTTTCGAGCCTGCTACGGGCTTGCCCAATCGCGGCAAACTTCACGAGCTCCTGCTGCGCAGTGCGCCGAACGTCCGCAGCAGCAACAATCTTCTCGCCGTCATGGTGATCGGGCTTAACCGGTTCAATCTCATCACCGAGTCTTTCGGTGTGACGCAGAGCAACGTCGTCGCAACATCGGTCGGGTCCATGCTGCGCGACACGCTGCAGACACTCGCCGATCGCTTCAGGCTGGAACGTGGACTCAGAACGGCGTCGGTCGCTCGAATCGCCCCCGATCGTTTCGCCATCATGACCTCGGCTTCCGACGATCCGGAGGAGCTTGCCTTCCTCCGTCGACGATTGCTGCAGCGGCTTGGTGAGGCCGTGGAGATTGATGGCCAGACGCTCTACCTGTCGCCTTCGATCGGCGCGGCCGTCTATCCCTCCGACGTCAATGATGCCACCCAGCTTCTCGCGAAGGCCGAAGCTGCGATGCGCGACGGTCGGGACCGCGGCGTCCAGTTTTCACTGCACAGTCCGCGGGCCGACGCGCGACTCGCACGGACGATCGACATCGAGTCCCGCCTGCATACGGCCCTTGCCAACGAGGAACTGACGCTTGCCTACCAGCCGCTCGTCGATGTGCAAAGCGATCGCATCGTCGGCTGCGAGGCACTGCTGCGCTGGCCGCAGCCGGACGGCAGTTTTTTTCCGCCGGGCGAGTTCGTGCCGATCGCCGAGGGTTCCGGTCTGATGGTGCGGATCGGTGAGTTCGTGCTCGACACCGCCTGTGCGCAGCTTGCCGAGTGGCGAAAGAACGGCCACGGCCCGATCCGCATGTCCGTGAATGTTTCGAAATGCCAGCTCATGCATGACCAGTTCCCGGACGTCGTCAGAGCCTGCCTGGAGAAGCACGAGGTGCAGCCCGCGCATCTCGACCTGGAGCTCAGCGAGCGTGGCGCACTTACCGTGGAAGACGGCATCCTGGAACGCCTGCGGGAGCTCAAGGATCTTGGTGTCTCGCTGTCAATCGACGACTTTGGTACCGGCGAGGCCGCCATTTCCTACTTGAAGGATCTTCCCGTCGATGTTCTGAAGATCGATCGGTCGTATGTTCTCGCGCTGTGCTCCGACGGCGCCGAGACTACGATCACGTCCGCGATGGTTGCGCTGGGACAGCGCCTCAATCTCACCATCGTTGCAGAGGGCGTAGAGTCCGATGACCAGCTCGCGATCGTGCGCAGCATGGGCTGCGACCAGTTTCAGGGCTTTCTGCGCTCGCCCGCCGTCGATCCCGACGCGTTCGTGGGCTTGCTCACGGCTTGATTTCGGCCCCGATTTAACCGGGGCATTATGAGAACTGCGTCACACTTTTTCGGCGCCTCAGATTCGTACTGATCACCGCCCGAAAACGCCGTAAGTGGTCTGATATCCGTCCTTGATGGAATGTTGCGCCTGCACTGCAGCCGCCGAATTCCAGCATTGCAAAAGGCGGAATGAAATGTTCACACCACGAGTCTTCAATATGCCCACGGCAATCTTCGGTCGACTGTGCGGCGCCCTGTTACTGGCCCTTCTGCTCAACGCGCCGAGCGCCGCGAGCGATCGCGCACAGCCGATGCGCTTCGATCGTCTGACGCTGGACGATGGCCTGTCGCAAAGCGCTGTGGTCTCGGTCCTGCAGGACAGCAACGGTTACATGTGGTTCGGGACGGAAAGCGGTCTGAACCGCTTCGACGGCTACGAGATGACGCGGTTCACGCAGGATCGCGGCAATCCGAATGCGATTCTCAGCGACTTCATTTACGACCTCGACGAGGACAGCAAGGGCAATCTCTGGATCGCGACCAACGGTGGCGGTCTTGCCCGTTACGACCACGTCACCGAATCGTTTGCGAGCTATCGCCACGATCCGGCCAACCCGGCAAGTCTGTCGAGCGAGGTCGTGCGCACGGTTCTCGTCGACCAGCAAGACCGAGTCTGGGTCGGCATGCGAGGCGCGGGCCTCGACCGCTATGACGCCGAGTCCGGGACGTTCATCCACTATCCGCTCGGAGACTCCGACGAACAAAGCGTCTTCGCCCTGTTCATGGACGCGACGGACACACTCTGGGTCGGCACCGATGCGGGCCTCTTCGCCGTTGACGCGTTCTCGGGCGAGACGCGCGAATTTCGTGCTGAAGCTACAGACGGTTCACTCAGTTCGGATCGCATTCGTTCCATTCTCGCCGACAGTTCAGGCCGTCTCTGGGTTGGCACCTATGACGGTGGTTTGAATCGTTACGACGCAGCATCAAACAGCTTCATTCATTACGCGCTCGACAAGTCGGATGCGGCGAGCCTGTCCAGCAATCGCGTGACCAGCATTTTCGAAGATGCCGACGCCCGGATCTGGGTCGGCACGATGGACGGGCTGAACCTCTACGACGAGGTCAACGACGGATTTCACCACTTCGTCTCCGACCCGTCGGACCTCGCAAGCCTGAGCAGCAACGCCGTCAGCGATATTTTCCAGGACCAGAGCGGATTGATGTGGTTCGGTACGCTGACGAACGGCGTCAGCAAATGGAATCCGCGGTCCTGGGCACTTGGCCTGCAGGACAGCGGCAGCATCGCGGCGACCGAGGATGCCCAACCGGTCGTTACATCGTTCGCAACCGATGCCCGAAACCGGGTCTGGATCGGAACCTTCGGTGAAGGTCTCCTGGCCAGGAATCGCAGCACCGGTGAGATTCAGCGCTTCCGTCACGATCCAGCCGCGGCCAACAGCCTCAGCGACGATCGCGTCATGAGCCTCGCCATCGACCGCGAGGGACTCGTCTGGGCCGGCACAATGCGTGGCGGACTCTCGGTCCTCGATCCGGACAGCGGCGAATTCACGGTTTACAGGCACGACGCCGAGGACCCGGCCAGCCTGTCAGCAGACGGCGTCATGAGCATCTTCGAGGACAGCCGTGGCGAGATCTGGGTCGGCACCTTCGGCGGTGGCGTCAGCCTGTTCGACCGCGCGAGCGGCACCTTCTCTACGATCCGCGACGGCCTCGACAGCACGCGCATCACGACTATCGCAGAAGACCAGAACGGTAACGTCTGGATCGGTACCGACGCGGGTGGACTCAGCCTCTACAACCGCGCAAGCGAGGAGCTGACGACGTTCCGCTACGACCGCGGCGACGCTTACAGCCTGTCTGCCGATACGATCTACTCCCTGCACGTCGATGCCGATGGCACGGTCTGGGTCGGCACACGTGGCGCAGGCCTCGATCGCGTCGTCGGCAATTCCGACGAACCGGAGTCAATCCGCTTTGCGAATCTCTCGTCCCGCGATGGCCTGTCGAACAACGTCATCTACGGCGTTCAGTCGACCGCGGCCGGCGAATTGTGGCTCAGCACAAACTACGGAATTACGCGCCTGAACCCGAAGACGAAGGACGTTCGGGTACTGCACCGTCGCCACGGCCTGCAGTCGGAAGAATTTAACTTCGGCGCGCATCACGCGGCCGCAGACGGAACGCTGTACTTCGGCGGTCCCGCAGGATTTAACGAGTTCGAGCCAGAAGGGCTCCCGGTCAGCAAAGCCATTCCGCCGGTGATGCTGACCGGATTTTACAAGTTCGGCGACAGCGCCGAATCCGATCTGCCGGCGAATCTGTCTGATGGCATCGAGCTCGACCACAACGAAACGAACCTGAGTTTCGAGTTCGCCGCCCTGGACTTCGTGTCGTCGGAAGCAAACCGCTACATGTACAAGCTGGAAGGCTTCGACAAGCGGTGGATTGACCTCGGCACGCAGCGGCGCGTCACGTACAAGAATCTCGACGACGGCCAGTACCTGCTGCGCGTCAAGGCGGCAAACGCGGACGGTGTCTGGAACGAAGCCGCATTCGCCATGCCGATCAGCGTCAAGCCTGCGCCGTGGGATACGTGGTGGGCTTACATGATCTACGGCGGTCTCCTTGCGCAGCTTGGCGTTGCCCTCTGGTGGATGCACAAGCGCCGTCTGCACCGCGAGGCGATGTACAGCAAGCGTCTCGAGCGGGAAGTCGAGCAGCGCACCCAGGAACTCGCGCGTCGCAGCGAGGAGCTCATCGAACTCAACCAGTCGCTTCAGGAAAGCAGCCTGAGCGATCCGCTCACCGGCCTGCGCAACCGCCGCTTCGTGTTCGAGGAAATCTCTCGCGATCTCGAGACAATCGGCCGCAAGCACGCCGACGAGCGTCTCGGCATGAACACGAGCAGCAACGCGGACCTCGTCTTCATGATGATCGATCTAGACAACTTCAAGCCGATCAATGACACCTACGGGCACGCCGCAGGCGACCAGGTGCTTCTCGAGATTCGCGATGTCCTTCTTGCGACCTGCCGACGTTCCGATTTTGTCGTGCGCTGGGGCGGTGACGAGTTTGTCGTCGTGGCGAAGCAGAGCCGCGATGGCGAAGCAGAAGCACTTGCCGAACGGATCCGCTCGAAGATCGCCTCAACGAGCTTCGTCCTCGAGGAAGGGCAGACCGTACGCACGACCTGCTCCATCGGCTTCGTTGCCTATCCGCTTTACAGCGGTCACTCGGAGTCGGCTGGCCTCGATGAAGTGATTCATCTCGCAGACAGCCTGATGTACGAGGCGAAGAGCCAGCGTAACGCCTGGGTTGGACTCCTCGGCGTCGACGAGGCTGCGACGAGCGCGGACTTCGAGACCGGCGAGATTGCACCCTCGTCTGTGCTGTTCCGCGCACGCCGTAACGGCAACCTGATCAAGCATCAACCGGATCACGTGACAACCATCGTCGGAGCGGAGGGCGTCGCATGAATTTAACCAACGCATTATGTGACCGCGGTCACAGAGGCGCGGACGGTGCGACAGCGGCAGGCACATCCGCAATCACGACAGTTTTGATGGAATGGAATCAACTCGAACCACGACGCAACGCAGCACTGACGTCACCCTGGAATAACGCTATGAAAGCACTCAAACACATCATGATCGGATTGACGATCGCAGCAATCAGCCTCCCGCTGACGGCGGATGCCGCTGGCAAGAAGCGCGCGAAGGCCGAGAAGATCGATGTGATCATCGGCTATCACGCCAGGCTCGATCGCCGGCAGTCCGATGAAGTGCGCAACAACGGCGGTAAGGTGAAGCGCGAATTCGGCAAGATGCGGATGCGTGCAGCGAGCCTGACGCCGCGCGCGATTCGTCGTCTGCAGCGTTCACCACGGGTGAAATTCATCGTGCCGGATCGTGAGATCGAGAGCTTTTCTGTCTCCGCGAAGGACACGATGAATGCGCCGGATTTTGGCAACACCTACGCGTTCATGCGTAATGCCGGTGTCGGCGTTGCAGTCATTGATTCCGGTGTCGGGCTCCACCGCGACTTGTCCGTGGTGACGCGCATCAACTGCTACAGCGGTGCGGTTCCGGCGACCTCGACTTCTCCTTGTGTTGTTGATAACCGCGACAGCGCTTCCGGCGTCTACGCGGATAACTTCGATTCGACGTCCTTCTACAACAGCGATGGTTCCTTCGACTGGAGCGGTACGCCCTGGGTGGAAGTTGGCGATAACAATAGCCCGTCCGGCGGCAGCGTCTCGGTGGAAGTGGACTACTGCCCGGAGCCCAGCAGCCGATGCATCGAATTTGACGCGCGAGGCGGCAAGGACGATGCGGTCCAGCGCGCGGTCGATCTGTCGAACGCCGTGCAGGCGATCATGACTTTTGATTACCGCACTTTCGATTTCGACGAGAAAGCGAACTTCGTCGTCGAGGCATCGGCGGACGGCGGCCAAACCTGGTCCGCCCCTCTCGCGGAGTACAAGACCGAGCAGCTCGTCTTCGGCGAAACGGTTGACCTGACGAACTACGCATCCGCGAATACCGTCGTGCGTTTCCGTGTCAAGACTTACGACGACGATGCACACATGTACATCGACAACGTTGCGATCCAGGCGATCGCCGACGACGTCTACGATCCCTTCGGTCACGGTACACACGTTGCCGGCATCGTTGGTGGCAATGGCGAGAGCTCTGGCGGCACGTTCGCTGGCGTAGCGCCGGGCACGCCGATTCATTCACTGCGGGTCTTCGACGAAGACGGTCGCGGTGTCGCATCGGATGCAATTGCCGCTCTCGACTGGCTGGTCCAGAACGGTGCGGCGCACGGCATCAAGGTCGTCAACCTGTCACTTGGTAAGGCGATTGAAGAATCCAACCAGACCGACCCGCTGGTCCTCGCCGTCGAGGCGGCCTGGGACGCAGGCTTCGTGGTTGTGGTCTCAGCGGGTAACTACGGCCGGGACGGCAACATGACGATCACCAGCCCGGGCAACTCCCGCAAAGTCATCACGGTTGGATCTGTCACCGACAACGGTACGAGCTGGACCGGCGATGACTATGTTTCGACCTACTCGTCGAAAGGCCCGACGATGATCGACCACGTGCTGAAGCCGGACCTGGTCGCACCGGGTAACCGTTTCATCGCCTCCATTCCGGCGCACTCGAAGCTCAAGCGCGAGATGCCTGAACGCAAGCCCAACTGCGGCGGCATCTGCCACGAACGCTACCTCGAGATTTCGGGTACGAGCATGGCCGCCGGCGCGGTGTCTGCCACGGCAGCCCTGATGCTGGCCCACGACCCGTCGCTGACGCCTGCCACGATCAAGGCACGCCTGATGCGCTCGGCACGCAAGATCGACGCCGATCCGGTCACCAGCGGAGCGGGCGTACTCGACGTCGCCGCAGCACTGAGCGAGACCGGCACGATCACGGGACAGGCACTGTCGCCGCTGATGCAATTGACGGACGACGGCCAGAACGTGCTTGTCGAAAACACGGCCGAGCTCTGGGGCGATGCCACCTTCGGCTCCGGCTACCTGTGGACCGACGGCTACCTGTGGACGAACGGCTACATGTGGACGGACCTCTATCTCTGGACCGACCTGTACATGTGGACGGATGCTT
>CAWUHY010000113.1:0-9129 GCA_963922215.1 uncultured Gammaproteobacteria bacterium
CGAGCCCGGCGTCCGCGGGCAGATTGGGTGAGAATTGATCTTTAGTAGGTCGTACGGGACTGCTCGGAACCAGAATGCAGAACGAAGGGTCCGATGACGAACGAAGGGTCCTGAAGCTGAACGTAGAGCCACCACGTTCATCGACGCTTCTAATTTCTCCGAACTACAGATCAATCTGCGCCGGCCTTGCGCACGAGTGCGGCGTCCGCGGGCAGATCGGGGCTGAAGCCCCTCCCACAGTTACGTCAAACCTGTGGGAGCGACTTTAGTCGCGACTAAAGCCAGATTCCCCCGCAAGGCCCCATTTCCCGCCCATTTCCCCGGTTTCGGGAAATCCGAAGTGGGGTTTCAGGGTTTTCACTATTGCCCAATTACGGTGCAAATTGGCACAGTGACGGGGACGTCGATGCGAAGATCGGCCGGATGCGTGCCCGAGTGGAATCGGATTCACGTGTTTCGCGACCCGCCAGGTCGTTTCTGGCTCGAATCTCGCAATCCAAAAATAGTCTGACAGAGTGGAACGTGAATACGACAGAAAACACAATTACCGAGTTCACGCGCCTGCTGTTCGCCAAGGTCGCGTCGCGACACGGCGGCGAATGTACCTTGAACGAGCTTCGCGTCATGAACGCGTGCCACGCCTACTCGTTCGAGCCCGGGCACTGCAGCCCGACGCAAATTGCCGTCGACACTGGCATTCCGAAATCAACCGTCAGCCGCTCGATTGCAAGCCTCGTACAGAAAGGCTGGATCGAGGAAAGTGTCGACCCTCGAGACCGCCGTCGCCGCGTCATCCGCCTTTCACCGCAGGCACTGGAGGCGCGCGACAGCGACTGGACCGACGCAATAGGCTGGATCAACCAGTTCTCGGTTTCAGCAAAACCCTGATATTGCACTGACTCCGCTCCATCGCGACTGAAGTCGCGTCCACAAAGCATGCACATTCGTCGCGCACACAATCTGCAAATTTCGGTGTAGACTACGCGGCCTTGGCGGACGGGCCTCTAGCTCAGTTGGTAGAGCAGGAGACTCTTAATCTCTTGGTCCGGGGTTCGAGTCCCCGGGGGCCCACCACGCCGACCTCTGCGATCAGCCCCGCGCGCTTCCCGTTGACGCGTCGCGCTCCTTGAGCGTCGACTGATCGTCCGGCCGAGTCAGATTCTGCTCCGACAGCGGGCGGTCCCGAAAAATCGGCCACAGCAACTGATGGCGCGCTGACACGGGCGCCAGGTCCTCGACGCCAAACTGCTCCGGATAGCGACGGGTGATCACCGCCGTCCCGAACAGGATGTCCCAGAAGAACAGCAGGTTGCCGTAATTGCCCTTGTAGTGGGTAACGCCGTCGTCCTTGTGCCGGCCGTGGTGCGCAAAATGCGTCGCCGGCGTCGAGATCGTGCGTTCGACCAGCCACATGAGTGGTGCTGTAAACCGGTTCGCGTACAGCGGCTTGTCCCAGCGTATGTCCGAATGCGCGCCACAGATCACGAGCAGTTTGACGACGATATAAAACGCGTAGACCGGACCGAGCCCGAGATAGATAAGCGCACCGGAGAACCAGAGCCCCGGCATCAGGAGGTAGTAGAACAAGTTATTCCGGTAAACGATCCGGATGCTCATGTATTCCGCGTCATGGTGCGGACGATGCAGCTCGTACAGCCACTTCGTCGAATGCGTGATGCGATGCCACCAGTACTGGGGCAGGTCGTCCAGCAGCAGCAGCAACAGAATCTGGGCGGGAATCGCGAGACCGGCGAGCGCGTTCCGCTGGTCTGGCATCAGCAAAGCAGCGACGAGACCGCCCATCACCAGGACGAGGGGCTGGATCATGCCGAGCAGGGCGGTCGTGCTGATGATCTCGACGATGCCGTCCTTGCGGCGCTGTCCGCGCTTGCGGAACAGATCCGTGCGCAGGAACTCCGCGACGCAGAACGTCAGAAAGATACTGGCCGCGACGAGGATTTCCGGCTTGATTGGCAGGTTCCACTCACTCATACGTCGACTTTAGCAGCGATTGACAGAACGCGACCACGTCAAAACGCAAACCGGGGCCTTTCGGCCCCGGCTGCAATGGCTTCATTGGGCACTGCCTAGTTCGGTCGCGCGCCACTCAGCGAATTGGTATCGAGAATCAGGTCGAAACCCTGCATGTTGGCCGGAATGACCACGACGCTGCCCTCGTTTTCGGCGAACTCGTGCAGCGCCTTGTTGATTTCATGCTGCAGGTATTCCGCCGTCAGGCTCTGGTTGATGATGCTGTTCGCCTCCGCAATACCTTTTGCGCGTTCGATTTCGATCTCGGCATCCTTTTTCGCGATCTCCACCTGCACCTGCTTCGCCTCAAGGCGTTTCTCCGCTTCCACAGCTTCGCGGATCGCCGCTTCAATACTCGGGTCCGTGTTCAGTGCCCGGACGACGACGCGCGTGATAAAGATGTCGCCGGTGTCGGACTGGTTCAGCCGGCCCTGGAGTTCTTCCTTGACGGCGTTCTGCAGAAGCTCGCGCTGCTTGTGCAGCTGAAGGCTGTCGATTTCGGAGACCTTTTCGTAGATCGCTGCCCGTGCCTCGCGGAATACGAGACCGTACGCCGGGAGCCAGACACCGTCGTTGCCCCGCACCGCCGACGCTGCGTACTTCACCAGCAGCTCGGAAATGCGATCCGGCGGAACGCGATAGAAGACCGACACGTCGAGGTCGCGAAGCGACAGGTTGTCTGCGGCCTTCGGGGACAGGTCGTCAATGTCGATCGCAATTTCCTTCGCGCTGAACTCCTGTTTGCTGGTCAGGAGCGGCGCCTTGAAGTTCAGTCCCTGCAGCTGCTCTTCGTGGTTGACCTTGCCGAGCGTGCGCTCGACGGCGACGTTACCGCTCTCCACCGTGTACGCCGCCGAATACAACAGGAACAGGACCAGGACGGCCGGAAAGACAAAACCTAAAAAACTCAGTCGCTTCACGTGAATCTCCCTCAAGTCGAAGTTTTCAAGAATTGGGGGCAATGATCGCGCCTTTTAAGTCTTGCGGGAACGAAAAAATCGTGTCTATGGCGGGGATTGGCGAGCTGCCGGGCGTTTTCGCGCTGCCGATCCAATGCAAGTCCTGCGAAATTTCCACTGTTTTCCGCCTGTTTGAGGCGTGTCTTGCAGTAATCCTGCTGCATTCGCGCCGTGTATCGCCGTGCGCAGCAAAAGTTCCCGGAGAATTCGCGCGATAAATTGGCAAAAAAGCAACATTTTCTGATAAGAACAAATCTTTGTTTTTATTATGAAAATCAGGAAAGAAACTGGTGTCGCCGCGTCCTTGTCGTGGATTTCAAACAAAAAATTTGCGTCTTGGACAAATCTTGTGAACACTGGTCGGGCGATCGTGGATCAGTGTTATGACAAACCGTGGTCGCTGGCGGGATCAGTACTGAGGCAACTGGGCGCGCCAAGAGGGCCGGGGGGAACGGTCAGACAGCAGCACAACGCTGTCGTTTCAGGACCGGACACATCGGAGTCCATCAACGTTTCTTATAGGGGAATACCATGAGTAGCGAAACGCGTCATCGACGCTTTTTCAGAAACTGGCCGCTTGTGCTTGCCGGTTTCGCCCTGGGCGCAACCGCCCAGGCGCAGGACAGCGACAGTACAGCGGGGGCCGACGAAGAGCTCGAAGAAGTCGTCGTCACCGGCTCCAAGCTTCGCAGGGATGCCTTCTCATCCATTTCGCCCGTGCAGGTCATCGGCGGCCAGGAATCCGTCGAAGTCGGCACGGTCGACGTCACCCAGATGATCGCCGAGTCACCGTTTGTTTTCGGAACGCAGCTTGACGGTTCAACGAACGCAGGCTCAACGACCGGCGCGGTTGAAGGTGTCTCGGCCAGCGGCCCAGGTGCGGCTACGGTTGCACTGCGCGGCCTCGGTCCGGAGCGCACACTGCTCCTGATTAACGGACGCCGCCTGTCGCCGTCTGGCGTTCGCGGTGCACCGGTTGCGCCCGACCTCAACCTGATCCCGAGCGCGATGATTGATCGCATCGAAATCCTGACCGACGGTGCATCGTCTATCTACGGTGCCGACGCGGTCGCAGGTGTGGCCAACATTATCCTTCGGGACGACTATGAAGGCTTCGAAGTCCGGGCGTTTGGCACGGCACCGGAGCATTCCGGTGGTGAGGAAAGCCTCATCAGCATCATTGGTGGTGCATCGAACGATCGCTCCAATTTCACGGTCGCAGCCGAGTACTTCAATCGCGAGCACATCTATGTTCGCGAGCGCACGGACTGGAACGACTGCCTGCGTGATATCGAAGTGGCGCCGGACGGCACCGAATACTCGACCTGTCTCGATCGCCGCCCGGACAACGGCGCGCTGATCTTGAGCACCGGCTTCATCTACTATACGCCGGGCACAACCGACATCGGTGTTCCGAACTGGTCCACCAACGCCGGCGCAGCAGCGTTCCTCGGTCGCCCGGGCACCAACGTGCTCTCGGGCAGCGCCGCAGAAACGCCGTACAACCTGCAGCAGGAAGAACTGGACACGCAGCTCCAGGGCGACATCCAGCGCATCAACCTGTACGCAACCGGTGACTACGACCTGACGCCGACGCAGACGGTTTACATGGAAGCGTCATACTCGCAGCGCAAGAACACGGACATCTTTACGTCCGAGCAGGCGTTCCCGTCCGTTCCTGGCTCAATTCCGCAGGAAGACGCAAACGGCAACATCATCGTTGACGGCACCGGCGCACCGGTTCTGGTCGACAACCCGCTGAGCCCATTCAACGAGCTCGCGCTGCCGGTCTACAGCCTGCAGGGCCTGACACAGCGTCGCAAGACGGACATCGACAACTTCCGTTTCGTCGCCGGTATTGAAGGTGACATGAACATCGGCTGGTTCGGCGACAATGGCTGGGTCTACGATGCCTACGTCTCCATCGAAGAATCATCTGGTTCGTCAATCCAGGCCGGCATGCTGGAGAATAACGTTCGCGAATCACTCGACACGCTGCGTCTGGACGCCAACGGCAACCTGACCTGCGGCCTCGATCGCGTCGTTCCGGGCTTCGGCTTCCTGACACCGCAAGACTGTGTCGTCGTGAACTGGTTCGCGCCGTCACTGTTCAGTGACAAGCGCTTTGCCACGCAGGCCGAAGAAGACTTCCTGTTCGGCAACGTCATCAACACGACGGAAATCCAGCAGCAGCACTACTCGGCTCTCATCACCGGCGACCTGTTCGACATGTCAGCGGGTTCCGTTGCGGCGGCTTTCGGTGCTGAATATCGCGTAAATGCGATTGATTCTGCCAACGACTTTGTTCGCGCGCAGGGTCTGTCCGCTTCGGAAGCGCCGGACCAGGAAGGCGATACGGTCGGTAAGACCTGGATCGCGGATCTCTACGGCGAAGTCGAGTTCCCGCTCCTGGAAACGCTGACCCTGAACCTGTCAGGTCGCTACACGGATACGGAAACCTTCGGCAGCGAGTCCACCTACAGCGCCAAGGTCGAGTTTGCACCGGTCGAGTCTCTGCGCCTTCGCGCAACGACGGGCACGACCTTCCGTGCGCCGAACCTGCGTGAGCAGTTCCTCGCAGGACAGGCGGGCGTTATCGCTGGCGGCAATGACCCCTGTGTCGTTCCGACGACGGCAAACAACGGTGGCGTCTACGATCCGACGGAAGACGGTCGCTCACAGCGCGTCATCGACAACTGCATCGCCGACGGCGTCGACCCGACGGCACTCGGCCTTCAGGCAGGCGTCCTGATCCCGACGCAGACGGGTGGCGGTCCTGACATCAGTGCAGAGACCTCCGAGTCCTTCACCGCTGGCTTCGTCTTCTCGCAGCCGTGGTCTGACGAGTACGGTCTCGACATCGGTGTGACCTACTTCGATATCGATATCGAAGACACTGTTGAAGAATTGGATCCGGGTACGGTCATCGCGCGTTGCTACAACGACGAGCCGAACCTCGCGAGCCCGTTCTGCGATCGTGTTACACGTCGGGGCGTAAATGCGTCCAACAACACCATCTCGATTGTTGACGCATCCTTCGTCAACCTCGGTCTGCAGACGTCGAAAGGTGTGGACATCAACGTTCGCTACACGAACGACTTCAACCTGTTCAACCAGTTCTGGGACATGCAGGCGACGTTCACGGCGACGAATTACACCGAGCTGAAAGAGCAGATCGATCCACAGGATCCGATCGACGATCGTGTTGGCGAAGTGGGCTTCCCGGAATGGTCGTGGATCGGTCGATTCGACTTCCGCACCGGCAACTGGGGCGTGATCTATCGCACGCGCTTCATCGGCGAATTCGCCAAGGATGAGGAAGACCTGACGGAATCACGCAACCGCACCGGCCTCGAGGCCTGCGCGCTGCTCGGTGGTCCGGTCGCAACCAGCGGCAACGGCCCCTGCGTGAAGAAGGCGTTCGGCGATTCCGTGCTCTACCACGACCTGTCTGCGAACTACACGCAGGACGAGTGGAGCCTGTCGTTCGGTATCCGCAACCTCGCGGACGAAAAGCCTCCCCAGATCACCCAGGGTCAGGGCTCTTCGCGCTTCAACCACGTGGTTCAGTCTGGTTACGACCTCGACGGTCGCAGCTTCTTCCTGAACCTGCAGCGTTCGTTCTAAACGACTCGCTGTTCTAGAAAAAAAGACGGCGGCTCCCTTGACGGGGGCCGCCGTTTTTTTTGTTTGTGAAATCTGCTAGCGAATGCGCTGGACGCGAACCGTCCGGCGCATTTCATTCAAGCGGAGCTTGTAGCCGCTGATCGATGATTCCGAGATGTCGACGGTCTGGTTCTTGCGCAGGTTCACGTTGAGCTTTTGCGTGTCGCCCTTGATTTGCCGCCAGACCTGGCCGTTCTCCAGCGTCACCTGCAGCTTCTGGTAGGGCACGGTTTCGTACTTCGCAACGCGGAGCCCGGTCTCCTGCGCCAGTGCGGCGAGCATCTCCTCCTGGGTCTGCTGCCTCGCGATGACCTGTTCCGCACCGATTCCGGTCGCGACCGTTTCCTCGGGGATGACCGTCGATTCTTCAGGTTCCTCGTCGGCCAAAGCTGGTGCCGCCTCGGCAGTTGTCGGCGGGGGAGTCTCGACCGGTTCATCGTCTGGCAGTGCTTTTGCTGAATCCGCGTCCGGCGCGGTCGCCGGTGGCTCCGGAACTGCACCGCCTGCCTGCATCAGGATTGCGGCTTCGAGACAGACGATCCGATCGCTGTCGGACGTCGTCTGTTTGCAGCGTTCGATGATCGCGAGGCTCCGGTCTGCTACAGCGCTCGTCGACAGGCAGATGCCGACTATTGCGGCCAGCGTGGTTTTCTTGAGATTCATTCGGCTTGCTCCTCCTGCCTGCCGCGTGTTCCGGCTGCCCAGTCTTCCCAGACAGCGAAGTTGCGCATTTGCGCTTCGAGGTCCGTCGACGAAATGAGCGTCTCAACTTCAGCCCGCGTCTGGCGCGGGAGGCGGCGCGTGTCATTCGCGAAGCCCCAGATCACCGCGCCGGCGATCGCCGAATTCAGTCGCGCCTGGTACCGGTCGACTTTATCGAACGTGTCCGATTCCGCATGGTAGTTCGACGCATAGTTCGCGTCGGACTGGATCGCGATCAGGTTCGGAATGCCCTCGACCATGAAGTCGAAATTGTCCGTGCCGACGATGGGCACGTCCGCATGCTGAAAGGGTCCCAGTCCCGCAACGCTCGACAGGTAGTCGTCGAGCAGCGGAATCAGCCCTGGCCGGCCGCCGGTGAAAAAGCCGGTCGTCCGACCGCTGCCGATATCGAAAGATGCGGCAACAATATGATTGTCCAGCTCGTCGCGGTGTTGCCGGGCATATTTCCATGAACCCACCAGTCCCTGTTCCTCGCCGTTCCAGAGCGCAAAGCGAATCGTGCGCCGCGGCTTCAGGCCCAGTCGCGTAATCTGGCGCGCAATGTCCATCAGCATCGTGACGTTGACGCCGTTATCGAGTGCGCCTGTGCCGAGGCCCCAGGAGTCGAGGTGCGCGCCGAACAGTACGATCTCGTCCGGGTGGGTGGTGCCGGGAATTTCGAGAATGACATTGGTCGATGTGAACGATTCGCCGCCCTCGATTCCGATCGTCGCTGTCAGCGTCAGGGACTTGCCATCGTCAAGCAGTCGCATCGCCCGCTGTGCGTGTTCCCGCTCCATGACGAGCAACGGTGTCTGGTTGCGGTATCCCAATGACGCGTTGTGGCGGTAAACGAGATTCTTGGGCCGTGAGGACATGAATACGACTCCCGCAACGTCCCGTGCAAAGGCACGGGATTCGATCGCAACGGCATCCCCGTACTCCGCAAACAGGCCCCCCAGGCCGACTTCGTCATCCAGGACGGGTGTGGAGACGATGACCCATGCGCCGTTCGCGGCGTCGCCCAGCGCATCGAATTCGGCGTCGGTGCCGGCCCCGGCGCTCAACAGAGGTGCGGTCAGCGCGTTCGCTTCCGTCGAAAACGGCTTGGCCAGCACGCTCGCCTCGAACTGCACATCGCCTCCGATGGAGGCTGCGACGACATTCTCCTGCCAGCGAAACGGCATCGTGAAGTCTTCCGTGTAGGCTGTGACCTCCGCCTCGCGCATAGTGCGGACCGCCCAGGCGACCGCTTCCCGATTCGCGTCGGAGCCGGTCGGTCTGCCGCCGATCGTGTCCGTGAGCTCCCTTAAGTCCTCGATCATCGGCGTGTCGCCGAGCAGGGCGGCGACAAGTTCGTCGGTCTCGCTGGCGAAAGCCGCCGCAGGTAACAGGACCGCCGCGACGGCGAATATGGCGTTTCTCATGTGGTATCCCCCGAAAACCTGCTTGAATGCTACCGAGTCATCCCCGATATCACCAACCGCCGTTGAAAAGCTCACGCAATGCGGACACGCGAGAGATCGTTTCGGTATAATGACCGGCTTTTTTAAGGGCAAGTACGGCCTGCGCGCGAAAGTGGCGGAATTGGTAGACGCGCTGGATTTAGGTTCCAGTGGGGCAACCCGTGAGAGTTCGAGTCTCTCCTTTCGCACCAGATGAGAGGGCGCAGCGACGGTCTGCGCCCGCGCACAGTAAGGCAGATTTCAGGTTTGAAGACATGCAGGTAACGGTCGAAAAAGCCGACAAGCTCGAGCGGCATCTCAAGGTT
>CAWUHY010000114.1:0-9117 GCA_963922215.1 uncultured Gammaproteobacteria bacterium
GGGCTTGTGGTTGAGACGCTGCCCCAGTCCCACCCGGTCCAGAAGCTCCGCCGCCTTGTCGAGCGCGGCCTGCCGTTCCGTGCGACGGATCAACAGCGGCATCGCGACGTTCTCCGCCGCCGTGAATTCCGGCAGCAGGTGATGGAACTGGTAAACGAAACCAATGTAGCGATTCCGAAGCCGCGCCTTCTGCTTGTCCCCACCGTCCTGCATGCTTTCACCGTGCACGAGCACCTGGCCCTCGTCGGGATCGTCCAGCCCGCCCATGATCTGCAAGAGCGTCGTCTTGCCGGAACCGGATGAGCCGATGATCGCGAGGCGCTCGCCGGGCCGGACAGCCAGTTCGACGCCTTTCAGCACGTGCAGCTGCGAGTCACCCTCCGGGAACCAGCGCTTGACGGATTGGCATTCGAGTACGGCAGAGTCAGTCATAACGGAGAGCCTCGGCGGGCGACGTGCGCGACGCCATGTAAGCAGGATAAATCGTAGACAGCAGAGCGAGCACGAGTGCGATTCCCGAGATCGTGAACACATCGCCCCACTTGAGTTCGGACGGGAGATCGCTGATGAAATAGACGTCCGCGGCGAGCAGCTTGATGCCGAAGGTCGATTCGACGAATCCCACCAGCGTTTCGAGGTTAAGGGCAACAAGAACGCCGATGAGCGTTCCCGCCAGTGTGCCCACGACGCCGATGACTGCGCCCTGCGTGACGAATACGCGAAGGATGCTGGACGGGCTGGCGCCGATCGTGCGCAGAATCGCAATGTCCGACTGCTTGTCCTTCACGACCATGACGAGCGTCGACACGATATTGAACGCGGCGACGCCGACGACCAGCAGCAGAATGACGAACAGGATGGACTTCGTAATCTGGATCGAGCGGAAGAAGTTGACGTTGCGCCGCGTCCAGTCGCCGATCAGGACAAGCTCCTCGCTCGCGATCGCAACTTCCCGGACGATCTCGGGCGCCGCGTAGATGTCGTCGACGGCGAGCCGAACACCGGTTGCGCGGCCGCGTTGGCGGTAAAGCTTTTCGGCATCACCCATCGCGATGAATGCGAGCCTGCGGTCAAACTCGTACATGCCAACGCGATAGATGCCGGAAACGGTAAAGCGCTTGGTCCGGGGCGAGACGCCGGCGGGCGTAACCACCCCTTCCGCAAGTGTCATCGTGACCTTGTCGCCAACGCCTGCGCCGAGCTCCTTCGCCAGTTCAATACCAAGGATGACGTTAAAGGTCCCGGGCTCGAGATCGTCCAGCGTCCCCTCCACCATCGTATCCGCAACCCCCGACACGGCTCGCTCGAGCTCCGGATCAATACCGCGAAGTTCGACACCGGACAGCGCGTTGCCGTAGCTCATCAGTCCCTGGCCGCTGACGTAAGGCGCTGCTGCCACGACCCCTGGATGCTCGTCTGCCAGCGCCTTGATTGCCTGCCAGTTGGCAAGCGGCGCGCGGTTACCCTCGATTGTTGCGTGTGATGTCATCGCGAGCAGGCGATCTTTCAACTCACGCTCGAAGCCGTTGACGACCGACAGCACAACGATCAGGACCATGACCGCAATGGCGATGCCGGTCATCGAAATCGCCGAGATCAGCGACACGAAGCCGTTCTCGCTGCGCGAGCGCACGTAGCGTTTGCCGATCCAGAATTCGTAGAAACGGCGCATCGCTATTCGTATCTCAGCGCCGCTGCAGGATTGACCAAGGCTGCGCGCCGGGCCGGATACAGCGTGGCAAGCGAGGTCAGCACGAATGCCGAAACGCCGATGATCGCGACGTGTCCCCAGTCGAGTATCGAGGGAATTTGCGTCACGTAGTAGACGTCTCCCGGCATGATCTGGAAGCCGAACAGGCGTTCCAGCACCGGCGCAATGTCGGGCACATAGATTGCGAGAATAATTCCGCCGAGGACGCCGACCAGCACTCCCGCCCAGCCGATCGCGGCGCCCTGCACGAAGAAAACCCGAACGACGCCGTCGGGGGACATGCCCAGCGTGCGCAACACCGCGATGTCGTTCGTCTTGTCGGTGACGACCATGACGAGGCTAGCAACGATATTGAAAGCAGCAACGCCGATGATCAGCGACAGCACCAGCGACATCATCATTTTCTCGATGCGGATCGCGCGGAAGTAGCTCGCGTTCTCTCGCGTCCAGTCCGAACTCGCGAGCGATGCATCGCTGGCATTGATGCGTCGCGCGATTTCCGGCGCCCGCATCACATCGTCCGCCCGAAACCGCATCGCTTCGACGGCATCGCCCAGTCCGAGAATTGAGGCGGCATCGCGGATGTTTACAAGTGCGAGCGTCGCGTCATGGTCCTGCAAACCGGCCTCGAAGATGCCGCGGACGACAAAGCGTTCGAGCGTCGGTTCGACGAGTCCGTTGTCGCCGGGCCTCGGGATCAGGAGCACGACATCATCGCCCATGCCGACGCCGATGTCGTAGGCAATCAAGCGCCCGAGAACAATGCCGCGCTCGCCCGGCTGGAGTCCGCCGAGTTCGCCGTTCAAGAGATTGATCTGCTCCCCGGACAGTTCGAGTTCCAGTTCCGGATCGACTCCATGAATGATGACCGGTCGTAGTTCACGGCCGGCCTGGATCATGCCTTCGAAGTCCACAAACGGTGCAGCAGCGATAACGCCTTCCGTGCCCGCAACCGTCTGTTGCAGGCTCGGCCAGTCGTCGACCTCGCCCGACTGCGTGCTGACCTGCCCGTGCGCCGACATGCTTAACAGCCGGTCCCGAAGCTCGGCCTCGAAACCGTTCATCACCGAAAGAATGACGATCAGCGCAGCCACGCCCACAGCGATGCCGGCGACCGAAACGCCGGTGATAAAGGACACGAAACGGGTACGTCGTTTGGCGCGCAGATAGCGTAGGCCGACAAACAACTCGACGGGACTGTTCATTGCGACGCATTAAACCATATTCCGGCGCCGCGCCGACGAGGCGTTTTACGCGCCTCAGTTTTGTGATCGACGTCGCAGAAACTACGCCCTGTCCGCCTGATTGCGGGAAATTTCACTGCAGAATTCAGGGCCGATGGTATATTCGCGGCAAGTACCTGGAGAGACCGCATGAAGATCTTTCGCCTGATCGCACTTACGTTTTTGTTCGCCGGAGGACTGGCGTCTGCTGACACTGTCCGTGTTCCGGGCGTTGCGGCCGACGATGGGACGCGTCCGACGCGTGGCATGACGCAGACGCGCGTCGAGTCCAAGTTCGGTGCGCCGAATTCGCGCCGGGCTGCCGTCGGTGATCCGCCGATTTCCCGCTGGGAGTACGACGGTTTCATCGTCTACTTCGAATACGACAAAGTCATCCACTCCGTCGTCAAGCGTTAAGCAGCTTAGCCAGCGGCCCGGAATTCCCCGGGCCCGTCTGACCCGACCGCCGCCCGGCGCTCCGGTTACACTTCCTTACCCTCAGCCGGCCTGATCCGGCCTCGCCCCTGTGTATAATCCGCAGCCGTTTCGCTTCGGCCTGCGTCCTGTGCCCGCTTCAAACCATCTCGTCCCCGAAAGCCGCGTTCTCCCGTCGGACCGCCAGGTCCAGCGCTGGGGAAGCCTGTACGGCGCCAGTTCGGCTCTCGCGATTGCCGAGGTCGCCGCGCGCGCGTCGGGACCCGTGCTGGTTGTCGCGGACGATCCTCGTCATGCCGACCAGCTCGAAGCCGACATCCGCTTCTTCGCCGACGAATCGCTGCGCGTCCTGCATTTCGTCGAATGGGAGACGCTGCCGTGGGACAGCTTCAGCCCGCACCAGGACATTATTTCCGAACGACTGAAGGTACTCGCGGAGCTTCCGTCCTTGTCGCGCGGTGTTGTCGTCATCTCCGCCTCGGCCCTGCTCCAGCGGCTGCCGCCAACCCGCTACGTCGCGGCGCGCTCTCTGAAACTCGTCAAAGGCCAGGAAACGGACCGCGACGGTTTGATCGCTCACCTGACGGAAGCGGGCTATGCCCGAGTCTCGCAGGTGAACGAGCACGGCGAGATTGCGGTGCGCGGCTCACTCGTTGACGTCTATCCGATGGGCTCAACGGAGCCTGTGCGAATCGACTTCTTCGACGACGAGATCGAATCGCTGCGCTTTTTCTCTCCGGAAACACAGATCTCCGGCGACGAGACCGCGGCGCTCGAGGTTCTTCCCGCCCGCGAGGTTCCGCTGGACGACGACAGTATTCGCGATTTCCGGCATCGCTACCGCGAACGATTCGAAGGACAACCGAAGAAGTCCCGCGTCTACCGCGATGTCTCCGATGGCATCGCGCATGGCGGCATCGAGTACTACCTGCCATTGTTCTTCGAGACCACCGCGAGTTTTTTCGACTACCTGCCGGACTCGACACTGATTTTCGAGCCCGTTGGCATCGAGGATGCTTTCGACGACGCCTTGAGCGAGATCGACGAACGCTACGAGATGTGCCGGCTCGATCCGGAGCGGCCGGTCCTCTCCGCTGAAGAAACATTCTGGACGCGAGACGACGTCTCGGGTTTCCGCGAGCGCTACTCGCGCATTCACTATGCGTCGCAGTCGCTGGACGAGCGCGCACTCAATTTCGCGACCCGGATGCCTCCCGCGATCCGCATCGAGGCCCGTTACGAGAATGCTGCCGCCGGACTCTTGAGCTTTATTAACGATTTCTCCGGTCGCATCCTGTTCACCACGGATTCTGCTGGCCGTCGCGAGCAACTCATGGATCTCCTGTCCGGTCGCGGACTCGATCTGGAACGCGTCAATGGCTGGCACGCGTTTCTGTCAAGCTCGAAGCGTATCGGGGTCGCGATCGCGCCGCTGGAACACGGCGTGCTGATGCCGGACGCCGAACTCGCCGTCATCGGCGAACAGCAGCTTTTCGGCGAACGCGCCAAGACTCGCCGGTCGCGGCGACGCAAGGATCGCGATCCGGAAACGATCATCCGGCAGCTTGACGATCTTGCAGAAGGCTCGCCGGTTATCCACGCCGAGCACGGCGTGGGCCGCTATCTCGGTCTCGTGACGCTCGAGGCCGGCGGCATGACAGCTGAATTCCTGCACCTCGAATACGCCGACGGTGACAAGCTGTACGTGCCGGTCCATGCGCTGGAACTGATCTCGCGCTACACCGGCGCATCGCCGGACAACGCTCCTCTGCACCGCCTGGGTAGCGACCAATGGGCGAAAGCCCGCAAACGTGCGATCAAGAAGATTCGCGACGTCGCGGCAGAGCTACTCGACGTATACGCCCGCCGAGCTGCACGGCCTGGCCACCGTTTTCAGTATCCGGAGGCGGACTATCGAGCCTTCGAAGCAGCATTTCCGTTTGAACCAACCGAAGACCAGGAGCGCACGATTGAGGAGGTCCTCGACGACCTCAAGTCCGGCCAGCCGATGGACCGTGTCGTCTGTGGCGACGTTGGCTTCGGGAAAACAGAAGTCGCGCTGCGTGCGGCATTTGCTGCCGTACTCGGTGGCAAACAAGTCGTCGTCCTGGTCCCAACCACCCTGCTCGCTCAACAACACGGGCAAAGCTTCGCAGATCGCTTCGCGGACTGGCCGATTCGCACCGAGGTCATTTCACGCTTCCAGTCGCCGAAGCAGATCAAGGACATTGTTGCCGGAATGCGTTCTGGCAACGTCGACGTCGTGATCGGAACGCACCGCTTGCTGCAGCACCGCAAAGACTTCAAGGACGTCGGCCTGGTCATCATCGACGAAGAGCAGCGCTTCGGCGTGCGGCACAAGGAGGCGATCCGCTCGCTGCGTGCCGAAGTAGACGTCCTGACGCTGACCGCAACGCCTATCCCGCGCACGCTCAACATGGCGCTTGGCGGCATTCGTGAACTGTCGCTGATCACGACACCGCCGTCGGATCGTCTCTCGGTGAAAACCTTCGTCAGCCAGTGGAACGACGTTACGATTCGCGAGGCCTGCCTGCGCGAGATCAAACGCGGCGGACAGGTCTACTTCATCCACAATCGCGTGGAAGACATCCACAAGATTGAGGACAAGCTTCAGAAGCTCGTTCCCGAGGCGAGCATCCGTGTAGGTCACGGGCAGATGCCGGAGCGCGAACTCGAGCAGGTGATGCTCGACTTCTACCACCGGCGGTTCAATGTGCTGCTGTGTACGACGATCGTCGAAAGCGGTATCGACGTCCCGACGGCAAACACGATCATCATCAACCGCGCAGACCGCTTCGGCCTCGCGCAGCTCCATCAGCTTCGCGGTCGCGTTGGCCGCTCGCACCACCGCGCGTACGCCTACATGATTGCGCCGCCGAAGGCTGCAATGACGCCCGACGCGGTCAAGCGTCTGGAGGCTATCGATTCGCTGGAGGACTTAGGATCAGGATTCACGCTCGCGACGCACGATCTTGAGATACGCGGCGCAGGTGAGCTGTTGGGAGACGAGCAGAGCGGGCAGATCCACGAAATCGGTTTCTCACTCTATTCGGAGCTGCTCGGCAAGGCCGTGGAGTCGCTGAAGTCGGGCGAAGAACCGGACCTCGACGGGCCGCTGAACGCCGGCGTCGATATCAATCTTCATATCCCGGCGTTGCTGCCGGACGACTATGTTCCCGACGTCCATTTGCGCCTGATCCTCTACAAGCGCATTTCATCCTGCGCCAACGACGAAGAGCTGCGCGAGCTCCAGGTCGAACTGATCGACCGCTTCGGGCTGCTGCCTGACCCGGCAAAAGCGCTGATGCGCATCGCCTCCTTAAAGCGCAAGGCCGAGTCGCTCGGCGTCGAAAAAATCGATGCGGCCGACAGCGGCGGCTACATGCTGTTCGGCGACAAGGCGACCATCGATCCGGTGGCGCTGGTCAAGCTCGTGCAGGGCGATAGCCGCCAGTACCGACTCCAGGGCACGCATCGCCTGAACTTCAAAGTCGACTTGAGTGATGTCGGCGAACGATTCGACAAGGTAGAATCCCTGCTGAATCGATTGACGGCGAATTCATGATCAGATCACTCATTGCAGGGCTGTTGCTGTTGACCGCGGTATCCGCACACGCGCAGGAGGCCGCGGAGCAGGAAGAGAAGCGGGAATTCTCCGTTGAGCTCATTCTCTTCACCTACGCAGAGAATGTCGGCACCGGCTCCGAAATCTTCCTCCCGGAAGAGTCGGATGAAACGACCGGCTTCGGGCTCCCCGAGTTTGTCGATACGACGCATTCTCAGGTTGAATCGCGAGCCGAATCCAGCGCCGGGTATCTGCCGGAATTTACGGTTACGCCGGAAAGCGAGTTCGTGCTCAAAGATGCGGCAGACCGGCTGCGACGTCTCGATGTCTACGACGTCGTGCTGCACACTGGCTGGACACAGGAGGCCGTACCGGAGTCCGACGCGCTGGCAATCACGCTCGACATGATTGCTCCTCCCCCGCCCGGCTTCGACGGCAGCTTCACACTGTATCTGAGTCGCTTTCTCCATCTCGTCGTGGACCTGGAGCTCGACGCCAACGGCGACTCGCTGCTGCCTGTCGCGGTCGAACGCCCGGCCTCGCGATCTTTCGGCCGCATGCTCGCAGAGAAGAAACCGCTGAGCTACAGGATCAATGAAGACCGGATCTTCAGAAGCGGGGAGTTGCGTTACTTCGACCATCCGAAGTTTGGCGTACTCGTGCAGGTCTCGCGCTACGAGCCGCCGGAACTGGAAATTGACTCGGACGAGCCGTCGTCCGGTTCAGCGACGACCGTCGCCTCAGACTGAGACGCTCTCGAGATAGTCTCTACCGTCGCCCGCCTCCGCCGGCGTGACGATGTGCACGTTGCGCGAGGCCGTCACAAACTTGCCAACGGACGATTTCGGATTGTGAATGCTGAGACCGCGGACGTCGTCAGTGAGTCGTCCCGCGAAGTCGGAAATGCCGGGTTCTTCCGATGCGTGCGACAAGATCAGGAACATGCCGTCACCGTTGTGCGCAATCACATCGCTCGCGCGGCGTAGCGCTCTGCGCAGCACCTGCCCCACCCGTTTCAGGCAGGTGTCGCCTGCGTGCCGACCGAAAGTCTTGAGATAGGTCTCGTAGTCGTCGACCTGGATGACGATGAGTGAGAGCGTGGATTTTTCGCGGCTCGCCACGGCCCAGTCGTGCAGGAAGATGTCACGAAACGCACGGGCGTTGAAAAGCCCGGTGACGGAGTCTTCACGCGAGAGGTCCAGGATTCGACGCTTTGCGGTCAACAGCGCATCGCGATCCGCTCTCGTCCGGCGCGACACGTTACGGAAATACATCGCGCAGACGGTGCCGTCACCGAGCATGCGCAGCGTCAGCATCAGGTCCCGCCCGCCGAGCTCGACAGGAAAGGCAGAATCAGCGCGGGTGCGTATGGCATCACTGACGTCGGCCGCAAGCTCCCGGCCAAAGAGCTGGTCCAACAATTCGCCCAGCGGCTCATTCGGCTCGCAGTGACGACCTGCAGACTCGAACGCGAGATTGGAAAATACGACCGGCCAGTCGGGAACATCCACCTGCACGAGCAGCGTCGGCTCGCCGCTGACGGCCAGCGCATCCAGCAAAATGTCGTGGCTGAGCGAGGTCATGAGATTGGAAACTGCAAAAACAGTAGCTTACGCGCTTTTTCGCGACAGAGCATGAGACTTTAATCACAAGTCCGAGGCGCAGTGCCACGCCGGGCTTGCCGGCGCTCCTTATCGTCGGGAAAGATACCGCGGAACTCTGCGTTCGAGAATCCGGATCAACTCCGGATCCATCAGTTGGTAATTGTCCGGGATGTCGAGGACGGCAAGCTTTTTGTCCTTAAGCAGCTCCCGGTATTTCGCCGCGATCTTCCTGCGGTGCGATGTCTCCATCGTCAGGATGACATCGGCCCACTCGATCAGGTCGCCGCTGACGGGTGTCTCGCTATCTGCATTCGTTCCCGCGCTGATTGCTTCAATGTTGTCGCGCGCGCCAAAGACGGCCGCCGCCGTCGGGCTGCGAAGTCGATTTTCACTGCAGACAAACAGGATTCGCATTCGACTCAAACGCTCGAATCCAACGACACTACCCGTTCAACTCGAGCGTCGGTTTTTCCTGCCAGTCGAGAATGGCGGCATGCGCCGTTTGCCAGTCTTCATTATCTGCGAGCGCATCGGACGGTATTTTTGGTGAGCCGCGCA
>CAWUHY010000115.1:0-9094 GCA_963922215.1 uncultured Gammaproteobacteria bacterium
CCGGTTTTGACCTTTAACGAGGCCGTCCGACATCCGCATGTGGCCGGCCGCCAGCGCACGAATACGCGCGATCTCGACGATGGGCATGATGCCGTGCAACTTGATGTCGAGCGTGTTGCGATGTTCGCCCGAACGCTCGAGGACAAACTGGCGGAAGAAGCCAAGCGGCGGCTGGAAATACATCGCGTTCTTCGACATCAGCGCGAGAAACAGCTCGTTGCCCGGAGCCGTGTCGCGAATGTGATCCTTCAGCTCGTCGACCAGGGTCTCGTCGCCGTCCACGGCACGCAGGTCGAAGAAGATATTCGCGTGCATCAGCGCTTTCTGTTCCGGCACCGTGATCCAGCGCGTAAAAGTCTTTTTCCAGCCCGCAAGATCCTGCCGCCACTTCGGATTCGATGCCATGACGTCGCCCGGGCAGTACACGTAGCCGCAGGCATCCAGTCCGTCGTTAACGATTTTCGCCATTGCCCTGAAATACGTGTCGACATCGTCGGCAACACCGTCTTCATAGACCAACGCGTTGTCCTGGTCGCTCTTCGCCGACTGCTCAAGGCGTGCCTGCGAGCCGAGAGCCATCCAGGCGAAGCGACATGGCGCCGGGCCCAGTTCCTCCTCGGCAATACGAATGAGCTGGCGGGTGATCGTGTCAGTGATCATCGTGATGAACTGCCCGAGCTGCTCGCCGTCCGCGTCCGCCTCGATCTGACGTAAGACCAGTCCGGGCAATCGCTGGCAGGCCGCCGCAATACCGTCTGGCGTGTGCTGCTTCGCAATGTCACTGACGAGGTACAGCGGGTGTTCTGTCTCAAGGCGCATGAAGTCGCTGCGCGACACCATGCCGATGAGTTGCCCTTCTTCTGTCACCGGCAGGTGATGGATGTTCTTTTGCATCATCACGAGTGCCGCGGCGTAGGACTGTGCGCCCGCGTCCAGCGTGAACGGTGACGACGTCATGATGGTCTCGACCGGATCGTCGCTCGACCTTCCTGCGGCGACGACGCGACTGCGAATATCCCGATCAGTGACGATGCCGGTGACGTCGTCGCCGTCCATGATCAACATGGCCGAAACGCGCTGGTCTACCATCGCCTGTGTCGTCTGGCGGATGGTCGCGGACCTGTCGATCGTAACCGGCGGACGACCTACCAGCGCGCCGACCGGCGTATCGCCTGCGCCTTTGAAAGTGGATGGTCGAACCGGCTGCTCAAGCAGTCGATCGGACAGGGCGCGGATGTAGTAGGTATCAAAGTCTTCACTTTCGCGGCGCAGTGACTGAAAGACGTCGCCGTCAAGGTGATACACGAGTGTGTCTTCGAGTGTGCGCGAGCTGTGTCGGACGGGTGCCGCGTTCATCAAGGACGGAAAGCCGAAGCCGTCGCCTTCGGCCAGTCGCAACACGAGCTCGTCATCGGCATCCTTGAGCTCGACGGCGCCGCTGCGGACGATGTTCAGGCTGGTGTTGCGGTCACCGATCGAAAAAACATCGCTGCCCTTTCGGTAGTAAGCGATGTCGATGCCGCGAGCAGCCACATGTATCTGCCGGTCGTTCAGAGCCTCGAAACCCGGGAGACCTTTGAGGAAGCTTTCGATTTCCGGGATCTCTTTCATGGCCCGATTCTGACACTTAAGCAAAGAACCGGCGACATCGATGATCCGATGCCGCCGGAAAGGCTCGCGCGGATAGAGCCAAGCTTAAGAAGCGTGCTTGACCGAAATGATGAAGCGACAGGCAACGAACCAGCCCGTCTGGTCGATCGCCCGGAGATTGTCAATGACAGCGCTGTTCCCCGTATTCAGCCCGAGGTAACGCCCTACGCCGGGCCCGGTCCTTACCTTCCAGCGCTTGTGCTTGCTGTTGCCGTATGGATACTGGTCGACGGGAGGACGGGCTGCCATTAGGCGAAAGTCGAATACGGTACCGAAACTAGACGAAGGTCTAATTCGCGGCCCTCGTGCTTAAACAAAAATAGCGACTCCTGAGCAACGGCACAGACAGAATTGCAATGAGGGGGAGACGATGAGCGAGATTCATCCGGTAAACGATTTCTTCAAAGAACACGGTCTTGTCGATGAAGCCGGGTACATGGACATGTATCGCCGCTCGGTCGAAGACAACGAAGGTTTCTGGCGTGAGATGGGCGGCATCGTTGACTGGATGAAGCCCTACTCGAAGGTTAAAGACGTCTCCTACGATAAGAGCGACCTGCACATTCGCTGGTACGAAGACGGCGAGTTAAACGTCTGCTACAACTGCGTCGATCGTCATCTCGCCGACAAGGGCGACCAGACAGCCATCATCTGGGAGGGCGACGATCCGGCCAAAGACCTGAAGATCACCTATAAGGATCTGCACCAGCGCGTCAGCCGTTTCGCGAACGTCTTGAAGGACATCGGCGTCAAGAAAGGCGACCGGGTCACGATCTACATGCCGATGATTCCCGAGGCCGCCGTATCGATGCTGGCCTGTGCGCGCATCGGCGCCGTCCACTCGGTCGTCTTCGGCGGCTTCTCGCCGGAAGCACTGGCCGGCCGCATCATCGACTGCGAGTCCAACGTCGTCATCACGGCCGACGAGGGCCTGCGCGGCGGCAAGGCTGTACCACTGAAGAAAAATGTTGATGCCGCGGCCGAAGTCGACGGCGTTACAACACTCGAGAAGGTGCTTGTCGTCCGCAACACCGGCAACGACGTCGGCTGGGTGGACGGTCGCGACGTCTGGCTGCACGAGGCGGAAGCCAGCGTCACGGACGATTGCCCGCCCGAGCCAATGAACGCCGAGGATCCGCTGTTCATCCTGTACACGTCGGGCTCGACCGGCAAACCAAAAGGTGTGCTGCACACGACGGGCGGCTATCTCGTCTATGCTGCAATGACCTTCAAGTACGTGTTCAACTACGAACCTGGCGACGTGTATTGGTGCACGGCCGACGTCGGCTGGGTGACCGGACATTCCTACATCGTTTACGGACCGTTGGCGAACGGCGCGCAAACACTCATGTTCGAGGGCGTGCCGAATTACCCGGACGCGAGCCGGCTCTGGCAGGTGTGCGACAAGCACGACGTCAACATCTGCTACACCGCGCCGACGGCCATCCGTGCGCTGATGCGCGAAGGTAATGACCCCGTCGAGAAGACATCGCGCAAGTCCCTGCGACTACTCGGCTCGGTCGGCGAACCGATCAACCCGGAGGCCTGGGAGTGGTACTACAAGGTTGTCGGTGAGAGCCGCTGTCCGATTGTCGACACGTGGTGGCAGACGGAGACCGGCGGCATCCTGATCACTCCGCTGCCAGGCGCGACCGACCTGAAACCTGGCTCGGCAACGCGACCGTTTTTCGGCGTGCAACCTGCGATTGTTGACGGCGACGGCACGATTCTCGAGGGCGCGACGGAGGGCAACCTCGTGATTCTCGACAGCTGGCCGGGTCAGATGCGCACCGTGTATGGCGATCACCAGCGCTTTATCGATACTTACTTCAGCACCTTTCCGGGACGCTACTTCACCGGTGACGGCGCACGACGCGACGAAGACGGGTACTACTGGATCACGGGCCGCGTCGATGACGTACTGAATGTGTCCGGACATCGCATGGGAACGGCCGAGGTTGAGAGCGCGCTGGTCGCGCACGATGCCGTTGCCGAAGCGGCCGTGGTCGGCTATCCGCACGACATCAAGGGTCAGGGCATCTACGTCTACGTCACGCTGATCAAGGGCCGCGACCCGAGCGATGAACTCATGACCGAGCTGCGCAACTGGGTGCGCAAGGAAATCGGCCCGATCGCGTCGCCCGACCTGATCCAGTGGGCGCCCGGCCTGCCGAAGACGCGCTCCGGCAAGATCATGCGCCGCATCCTGCGCAAAATCGCCGAGAACGACTATGGCAGCCTTGGTGATACGTCGACGCTCGCAGACCCGAGCGTCGTCGAAAACCTGATCGAGAACCGGATGAATCGCTAGGTCGTGCATGCCGGCCAACGATGACACACGACTCGGCAAAGAGGATGCGCGCATCGCTGCCGCGGTCAGCTCGCTAACGCCGCAACAGTTCCGCCTACTGGCGATGCTCGGCGACAGTTTGCGCGACAAGCAAGTCACGTTTGCCGAGCTTGCCAACTACTGAAGTCGGTACGGATTGTCTTTGGCGCTTTGCCAGATCGCGGTTGTGGAATAACGAAGATAAAAAAAGGGGAAACAATGTCCGGCAACAGCAACTACTGGAAAGCGAACCTGAGACTGGTCGCCATCTGCATGGCAATCTGGTTCGTCGTCTCCTATCTGTTCGGCATCGTCCTTGTCGAGCCGCTCAACAACATCCGAATCGGTGGCTACAAACTCGGCTTCTGGTTTGCACAACAAGGGTCGATCTACGTGTTCGTTGTGTTGATCTTCTTTTATGCCAATCGAATGTCCAAGCTCGACAAAGAGCATGGCGTCGAAGAAGAAGATTAGGAGCGTGTCGTGACACTACAAACTATGACTTACCTCGTTGTGGGCGCGACTTTTGCGCTCTACATCGGTATCGCCATCTGGGCGCGCGCCGGTTCGACGAAAGAATTCTACGTCGCCGGCGGCGGCGTCCACCCGGTTGCCAACGGTATGGCGACAGCGGCAGACTGGATGTCGGCAGCCTCGTTCATTTCGATGGCCGGCCTCATCGCCTTCATGGGCTACGGCGGTTCGGTCTTCCTGATGGGCTGGACCGGTGGTTACGTGCTGCTGGCCATGCTGCTTGCGCCCTACCTGCGCAAATTCGGGAAGTTCACGGTGCCGGAGTTCATCGGCGATCGTTACTACTCGAAGACCGCGCGTATTGTCGCCGTCATCTGCCTGATCATCGCGTCGGTGACTTACGTTATCGGCCAGATGAAGGGTATCGGCGTCGCGTTCTCGCGCTTCCTGGAAGTTGACTACGACGTCGGTCTCGCCGTTGGCATGGGTATCGTATTCTTCTACGCCGTCATGGGCGGCATGAAGGGCATCACCTACACGCAGATCGCACAGTACTGCGTGTTGATTCTCGCTTACACGATCCCGGCCATCTTCATTTCACTGAGCCTGACCGGCAATCCGGTGCCGCAGATCGGTCTCGGTTCGACGATGGCGGGCTCGGATGTGTTCCTGCTGGATCGCCTGGACGCAGTGCTGCGTGATCTCGGATTCGCCGAGTACACGACGAATGCGCGCTTAAGCCTGACCAACATGTTCATGTACACGATGTCGCTGATGATCGGTACGGCAGGCCTGCCGCACGTCATCATCCGCTTCTTCACGGTACCGAAGGTCAAGGACGCACGATTCTCGGCTGGCTGGGCGCTTGTGTTCATCGCGATCCTGTACACGACAGCACCGTCTGTTGCCGCAATGGCTCGCCTGAACCTGATAGAGACGATCGAGCCGACACCGGGTGAGTACATGCTCTACGACGAACGCCCGGCATGGATCAGCAACTGGGAGACGACCGGACTGCTCGCGTTCGAAGACAAGAACGGTGACGGCCGTATTCAGTACTCGGCCGACGAAGAAACAAACGAAATGGTCAAGGTCGACCGCGACATCATGGTCCTGGCAAACCCGGAGATTGCGGGCCTGCCGAACTGGGTAATCGCCCTCGTTGCAGCCGGCGGACTCGCAGCTGCGCTATCGACTGCGGCTGGCTTGTTGCTCGCCATATCGTCCGCGATATCGCATGACCTCCTGAAAGGCGTGTTCAGGCCGGACATCACCGAGAAGCAGGAGCTGCTTGCCAGTCGAATAGCGATGGCTGGTGCGATCGTGCTCGCCGGGTATCTGGGCTTCAATCCACCAGATTTCGCAGCGGGTACCGTAGCGCTCGCCTTCGGACTCGCAGCCTCGTCGATATTCCCGGCGCTGATGATGGGCATCTTCTACAAGCGGATGAACAAGGAAGGTGCGATCGCGGGCATGGCCGTCGGCATCAGCGTGACGCTGCTGTATGTGTTCCAGCACAAGGGCATCATGTTTGTGCCGAGCACAAGCTTCCTCGGCGGCATGCCGGAAAACTGGTTCTTCGGGATCGAGCCGAACGCCTTCGGCGCGGTCGGCGCGATCTTCAACTTCGTGGTCGCCATGATCGTATCCCGATTGACGGCACCGCCGCCGGAGCACATCCAGCACCTGGTCGAGGACATCCGCGTTCCGGCCGGCGCGACCGGAGCCGTGGCACACTAGGCAAACACTTGCCGATCCAGGGGGAGCTTCGGCTCCCCCTGTTCTTTTGCGGACCAATCGCTATGTGGAAAAACAAACACGTCATTCTTGCGATGATTATCGCGCCGATGCTGGCGATCATCGCCTGGTTTGCCGTCGACTACTTTGTTGCTGAAAGACCGCAGTCGATCCAGGAAGGCGCATCTTATCCTCTGGTTGCCAAGCCGAGCTGCCGTCGGCCGAGCGAGGCGTGCGAACTCAAGAACGAAGACGTCGAACTCAGACTGTCGGTGCCGCGCTACGATGCTGACGGCGCCGAGCTCGTCGTCGAATCGACAGTTCCGCTGCAGCGTGCCGCGGCCGGTGTCGCCGCGAATGTCGCGCCTGCATTACTTGATCGCATGAGCGACGACGGTACGCGCTGGCATGGTCGTATTGAAGGCACGATCGGTGCGACAACGCAGCTGCGGGTCGCTGTTATTGCCGATGGTGCGACGTTTTATGCTGAAGTGCCGGTTACGTTTTTCTTTGGAGGCAGTTGATTCGTGAGCCCGTTTTTGAAATGACCGGGTTTTCGTATATCTGTATCGCCAAGTGCTAGGCTGAGACAGGAAGGATTGATTCGGATCGGCTTGGGCCGATCCTCACCCCGCATTGATTTGTGCGTCGAGGTCTCTTAGGCGCAGTGGATTCTATCGTCTGGTGGCGCCGGGCAAGCCGGCGTCTAAATCGCTTTGCGATTTGTTGAACCGGGAGGTTCTCGTCTCAGTCCAGGCACACCGAAACTGCAAACGCGTGGCGAAGGGGCCCCAAAGGCGCATTCTTCTTGACTATGTTCGATGCGATCACTCTATGGAGGGGTGTGCTTCTCTTTAGATTGTTAAGTGTTTATCTATACTCTTGGGGGCGCCCTTTTTCAAAAGGCGCTTACTCTGGTTCCGGAGCAATACAAGAGGTCGTAATCGCAGCTGTGTCTTCAGCTTCGATTGCAGCCAAGCACTGCTCTTGCCTCAACTTGGCTAATTCGAGGTCAAGTTCGGCCTGGATCAGGGCAGATTCACTCTCCGCGTTCGACGACAAGGAACCCAGTGTTTCGCCGATAGCTCCGAAATATGCCGCAATCACGTCAGCAGGAATCTTAAGTAGGCCCACGAGCTCACCATCTGATTCCTGCTTGTATTTGGTGGGTATACCGCTTTGGAACGTGAATTCTGCGCTACTTTGCGCGAATAGAGTTGCGTTCACCGGCAAAAAATATGTTCCGCTGAGCGACGGTGAGGAAAGCAGGCCGACCATCTCTCCATCGTCATTCGCAATGATGACCGCATAAGGGACAGTTTGGCGGTAGTAAATGCCGTTGCCTTTGGATGGAGGCTGATAAGCGTCTAGCACAACATCTTCACCTAGCTCAGTCATGTCTAAGGCAATTACTTTCAGGCCGCACGGACCGCTGCTACTGTCGCGGTCATCCGACAAAGCTTGCTCGAAGGAAACGTGGAAAGTGTAGGTGCCAGGAATATCAGCTTTGCAAGGATCTGCTCGGTCGTTCCCGCCATCGAAACCCATGATTTTTTGCTGGGCCAGTCCCTTGGCAAGGCCGATAAGCGCTGCGGAAATACCAGGCTCAGTTTTTGAACTTGCTGACTGCAGTAAGCCGTTTGCCGAAACTCCGATATCGAGAGTATTTTTTCCTAGCCAATTTGCGCCGAATTGCAGCCAATATGCTTGTCCGCGATCAGGATATGGAGAGGTAGTCTCTGCTTTTACAGTTTTCTTCCCTAGCTTCCCCGTAAAACTCTGAACCAAAGTGGGCTTGGTTATGGCCGGAGCAGGTTTTGGCTTCTCATCCGACTTTTTTTCGCCCTTCTTATCTTTATCGTCTTCATTCGCCGGCTTCTTGTCCTTTTCGTCGTCGACCTCACTGGAAGCGCTCGCAGGTCTCAAGCGCGTTGCAGATTCCGCCGCGCCGCCTTCTTCAGGGTTTGCGATAGTCACGGTCAAAATCATGTCCTGGCGTGGCATGAAATACAGCAACCCATCATTCTCGTTGCGTTCGCTGTGTTTGACTGAGGAAACACTGGAACAGCCCGAAAGAGATGCGAGGACAAACGCTCCAACGAATAAGCGCGCACCTGCAGCGAGCCCAATGATGATTTCATGGTTTTTGAAGTTCATGAATCTCTCCACACAAGGCGAATGCTCCCGGAAGGAGCTTATCAGATTCAGCTCCTTACGCCGTTTGGCGCAAATTTAGGCGTCCGTGCTTCTAAGGTATAACTCCAAAACGGAACTATGCCCAACGAATCGTTCATCCGAGATGGCGAACGCGGAGTCTATAGACTAGTGTAAGAAGTACTTAAAGTACGGGAGTGGAAGGTATGAAAGTTCGAATCTTTCGAGGAGGCGCATGGTCAGGGGCACAATTGATTCGCGAGTTTGATAGTCCATTCACACCATGTCAGGACGGCACAGTGACCTTGGTCGACGATGAGGGTGCGCTGGACTACGGCGTAGTCGATGTTAAGTGGATAATCGGCGTGGAAGGCGCACCTCAAGATCATAAGGATACAGTCGATGTGCTTATCGACGTCAGCTGACTAAGTGAACCACTCGCCAGCAGCGGTGTCGCTGAATCGGCAGCTGACCGCAGAGAAAGATAGGCGAGCCCATCGATAGTGTCCTTGATGCGTTGGTTGCCAGACTGGGATAGGAAGGATTGACCCGAAACAGGCTAGAGCCTGTTTCGGCCCTTCAGGCTTCGCGGCTGCGCCGCTCGGTCCAAATCGCTGCGCGATTTGTCGAACCGGGAGGTTCTTCTCTCAGTCCAGGCACACCGAAAATAAAAAAGGGCCCCGGTTGGGGCCCTTTTTGAGCTACTCGACACATAGCTTACAGATTGTTCCGGACACATGGTTTACACAT
>CAWUHY010000116.1:0-9080 GCA_963922215.1 uncultured Gammaproteobacteria bacterium
CTCCGGCGCGGGCGCGATCAGGGAACCGTCGCCGTCACGAGCGAATCGGCCGAAATAGGCCTGGTCCCTGTGCGCGTCCTGCGCGACGAGGATTTCTTCCGCATCGTGTTTCGCAAAAGCCTCCGCCGCCACGGCGAGTAAGGACGATACTGGCAGCACCTTCAATCCCGACGAAAACGCGAGACCCTGCACGAAGGAAGCCGCAATCCGCATGCCGATAAACGAACCGGGACCGTTGCCGAGCACGATCGCGTCGAGATCTGTAAGCGTCGAGTTCGCTGCGTCGAGGCAGTCCCGGACCATCGGAATGAGGATGCTGGTATGCGCCCGCGCCTCCTCGCGGTGACGCACTTCGAGATGCCCGTTCAGCTCGAGCGCAACGGAGCAGGCAACAGACGACGTATCGACTGCGAGCAGGTTCATGCGACCGCCCGCTCCGTGCGCGCGAGAAAACTCGCAACGTCGTTCAGCGAATGCGTGACCGGCATTGGCTTGAGAGAGGACAGAAACATCCTGCCGTAGGGCTTTCCGCTGACCCGCGGATCCGAAATCATCACGACGCCGTAGTCATCGTAGTCGCGCAACAGTCTGCCGGCGCCCTGCTTCAGGCTTAAGGCTGCCTGCGGCACCTGGTGTTCCATGAAACCGTTGCCGCCGGCGCGACGAATGTATTCGAGACGCGCCATCAACAAGGGATCGGCCGGCGACGTGAAGGGCAGCTTGTCGATCGCGACGATTGTCAGCGCACTGCCGCGCACGTCGATGCCTTCCCAGAATGTCCCGGTGCCCAACAGCAGTCCGTTGCCGGCTTCGCGAAACTGGCGAATCATGTCATCGCGCGGCGCATCGCCCTGAACGAACAACGGCCGCTTCCTGAGGCGTCTCGCGTGATCTGCGGCCCAGTGTCTCGCTGCGTTGAGCGCGCGGTGACTCGTGAAAAGAACGAATGCCCCACCCGTAGTCAATTCCAACAGATCCGCGACCTGGTCCATGACGAACGCGGTGTGCTTCGGACTGGACGGCGGCGGGCAGCCGTCCGGGAGATACAGAAGGCTGCGTTCCTCGACCGGAAACGGCGACGGAAATGCGAAAGCTCTCGCTTCTGCAAGACCGACGCGTGACAGGTAGTGAGAGAAATCGTCGCCAATAGCGAGTGTCGCCGACGTCAGAACCCACGACTGATAGCCGTTGCTCATCAGACCGGACAGCGTGCCGGACACGTCGAGCGGCGTCATGTGCAGTCGAATGCTGCGGGGATTGACCTGCACCCACAGGAGACCGTCGATGCTGCTGTCGCCGACGAGATAGCTGTGGCGTTCGATCAGCAGCAACAGTCGATCGTACAGCTTCTCAAGTTCGACAGTCGCTTCAGCGAAAGGCTCGAGCGCGTTTTGTAATTCGTAGAGACAGTCGCGCATCGCTTCGAGCGGTGGCTGCATCGAATCAGCAAGCGTCTCAAATGTGTGTCGCCCCTCCTGTCGCGGCGCCGCAAGTCGGAGTTTCTTCGCCGACAGTGCGAGCGCGTCAATCCTCCGGGAGAGTGCGTCGTCGCCGTGCGCAAGCGTCGCGGCGCGCAACTCCTCGACGAGCTGTTCAATTTCGCGTGTGCCGAAGGAGATGCCGAAGAACTGGGTTGCGAGATCCGGCAGCTGGTGCGCTTCGTCGATAATAATCGTGTCGGCCCCGGGCAGAAACTCGACGAAGCCGCTTTCCTTCATTGCGAGGTCCGCCAGCAGCAAGTGGTGGTTTACGACGACAAGATCGGCTTCCTGCGCGGCCTTGCGTGCAGCGACCACGTGGCATTCCTTGTAAAGCGGACACTTCTGGCCAAGACAGTTCTCACTCGTCGAGGTGACCTGTGGCCAGATGGCAGAGTCTTCCGCCACGTCGACAAGCTCGGCCTTGTCGCCGGACGATGTGCTGTGGCGCCATTCGCGGACTTTTCTCAAATCGGCCGCCAGCGACGGATGTGTAGCATCGATCTGGTCGAGACGCTGGAGGCACAGGTAGTTGGCGCGACCTTTCAACAGCGCCGTCGTCATCGGCTCGCCGAGCGCCTTGCGGACCAGCGGCAGGTCACGATGTTAGAGCTGGTCCTGCAGCGCCCTCGTCCCTGTCGAAATGATCGTCTTCTTGCCGCTGAGCAAGGCCGGGACGAGGTACGCAAATGTCTTCCCGGTGCCGGTGCCGGCTTCGACCACGAGCCGGTCGCAGTCCGCTATGGCCTCGGCGACGGCCTCCGCCATCCAGGTCTGTGCGGGACGCGACTTGAAGCCGGGGAGATGGTGGGACAGCGGGCTGTCGGTCCCGAAAAAGTCTGTCAGTGTGCTCACGGAGCGAAAGACTACACACTCGATACCGCGAATGCTCGCTCCATTTCTGGAGCGGCCTTGCAAGCTTTTTCGGCTGCCTTTCGGTGCTTAGCGTTGGCCGGCGATGCGCTTGAGCGTGTGCTGATCCGCCTTGATCGCGAAGCGCACGAACGGTCCTTTCGCGGAATAACGCGCGTCGGCAAAGTCTTCGTCGTAGTAGCCCGCGACGTTATATCCGACAGAAACCCACATGTTCGTGCCGAGCTTGTAGCCCAAGTCCACACCAAAGCCGTAATCGCGGACATCCGACTCCCACGATGTGTAGACGCTGGCCGCGGCACCGACGTCCCAGCGCGACCCAAGGCTGTGCCGGTAGTCAATCCCGACGAGGTCGCTGTAGCCGGTAAACGACTGATCGTCGAACTCGGTGCGAACGTACTTGAACGCATACTGCAGTGAGAGTTCCGAACCGCTGCCGATGCGACGGCTCGCGTTGAAGTTATTGATCAGGCGCCAACCCTTCTGCTGCGCGTCGACGCCGGTCTGCTCTTCGACAACGAAGTCGGCGCGATCGAGGAACGACCACCGGCTGCCAGCCTTGCGATACGCCCAGCCGAATTTCAGGTCGGCGGCGGTCGAGCCGAAGCCCGCATCGGTTTCGGAATCGAAGATCGTCAGGCCCGCCGACAGTCCGTGGCCCTGCTCCGGCTCGCGGTACCAGCCGAACAGCAGGGAATTCCGCCGGTCCTGGTCGGAGTTGCGTGTCTCGGCGCGGATGTTCGCGCTCCATAGATCTGCCGTGTACAGCGCGCCGACGTAAGCGGCCAGGAAATCATCGCCGACTGAACCCGAACGCAGCTCGCGTTCGTCATCGAATTGGCGGAACTCGCTATCGATGAGCGTGTTGCTCTGGTCGACACCGATATCGATCGCCCAGTTCTCACCGATCTGCACGCCTTGCAGCAGTCCGACATTTGCGAACAGGCGCGGTCCAAACTCGCTCACTTCGTTCGTGGCGTTCGTATTGATCTGCGCGCGCTTCCACGGGGAGGCTCTCAATCCCAGGCGGGTCATCTGCGACTCGATACCGCGCGCCTCGGATGTTTCGTATTCGGCGACCAGCTCCGTCGAACCGAACAGGCGGTAGTCCGCGCCGATCAGCAGGCTGTCGCCGAAGTCGACGTTGTCCGCGCCGCCGCTCATCGCCGTGATCGACTCGATGCGCAGCAGCAGGCGATCGTCGAGGAAGCGCTGCGACACACCCGCCTCGACACTGTCGGACGTGCGGCGCTCGCCGTCTTCGAAATCGTCTTCCGCGTGCAGCAAACCGAGACTCAGATTCAGTCCTTCATGTTCGTAGCGAACAGTCGCGCGCGCGAGACTCCGGATGTCCTCTGTCTCGAGGTGCTGCTGCCAGCCCGCTTCACCGAGAATACTCAGGCGTTCGGTCAGGTCGCCACGTCCCTCGATACCGAGCCGGCGTACGCCGCGATCCGCCGCGGACTGGTAGCCCAGGCCGAATTCATCGTCGACCTCGCGAACGTAGGCGCGAACTTCAGCGCGCTCGCTCGTGTGCTGGATTTCAATTTTCTGCGCCGTACCGCGTACCGTGGAACCCGCCACCGTCGATTCGGTCTGCGCGTATTCGGCCTTCACGAGTGTTTCCGGTGAGGCCTGCCAGCGAAGATCCGTCCCGGTCAACGAGGCCTCCGCACCGGTCGTCTCGTCGCTCACGTAAGTCGCGCCGACTTCCAGCAGATCGTTGTCCGTCCGCACCGAGATGCGACCGCCGGCGACCAGCTCCTCACTGCCGCTGCCTCTGGTCTCGTATTCGACGACGATGAAGACCGGGTTGAAGTCGAGATCGCGGCTCGGTATCGGGCGTTTGAAAAACAGCGTTCCCTCGAAGGGATCCAGCGTGTAATCGACGAAGCGCGACAGATTGCGTGTCTCGAGCACTCGACCAGTGTCGAGTCGATCACGCGTTTCGATACGGACGCTTTCGCTGTTCACGATGATCGGTGACCGCGAAAGCCTGTAGAGCCCCGACGTTCCATCGCCCTGGATCTCGTCGCGATTGAACGCCTGGCTGGTTTCGGCGGCGAACGCGGTATAGCCGACGTTCTCGCCCCGGTACTCGGACTTCAGGCCGTTCAGCGCGCGCTCGTAGCGGGCGAGTTCTGTAATCGTAAGACCCGACTGGTAGTCGCCAAACAGCGCGACAAACTGCTCGCGTTCCAGCTTGACGAACAGCTTGCGCTGGCTTGCTGCCTCGAAGCGTTGCTCGCTCTCGTCGGCGTACAGCGGGTAGTACTCGTTCGGATCGACGACGGTGTCGAAGCGGCTTTCGTCACGCTCGCGGTCGGAGTCGTACGCGAGCGTCAGCAGGTAGGAACCCTTGATCTGGCCTTTCGCAAAAAACGAAACGCGGCCGTCGGTCACCGTGCCCTCTTCGAACTCCGACGCCGCCAGCATATTATCCGACAGGCTCTGGTAGCCGGCCGTGCCTTCCGCGAAACCAACGAGAATCCAGTCACGCTCCGCCGGGCTCAGCCAGCCGCGGACTTCCTGTTCACGACCGTTTTCAAACGCAAGGTCGACAACGAGCTCGCCCGCGCGCGAGGTCGGCTCAAGCTCCACGAACGCAATGCCGTCTTCGCCGATTCGATAGTGCGACTGGCGATCGCCGATCTTCACAAGGTCGTTTGTCCGTTCGTCCTCAACGTCGAACCAGGAGCGATACGGATCACGGACCTTGAAGTTTCCGGTCATACCAGGTCTTGCCGGCTTACCCGCCTTGTCGTAGAGACGCAGCGCGAGGACAGGTTTCTGTTTGCCATCAGCGCTCAGGCGCGAACGCTCGGGGAGTACCTCCGCCCGTGACGGCGGACCAGCGAAATACACGTCGCGCGTCAGTGTCTTCGCAACACTGCCGTCCGGGTTCACGACTTCCGCACGCAGCGTATTGCTGCCCTCCTCGAGCGCAACGGTGCGCCAGCGGCTGACGGCGAGCGATCCGCGCTGATTTGCGTCGGTTGCTTCGAACTCCAGCGCACTCGCCGGTCGGCCATTGACCGTCAGCGAGACCTTCTGCGTCGGCTTATGCTTAATTGCGACTTTCGTCGCCGGGATTGCGGGCGAGAAATTCTCCGCCGGGTGCAGCATCTCGTAGCCGCCCGAGAGGCTGTCAATCGACGGCGTGATCTGCGCAGCCGGCATCCCCGCGTCCGGGTTAATCTTGAAGCGTTCGTCCTCGACGATTTCTGTGCCGGGAATGGCGCCCGTGGTTTCGATCGCCTTGACGCCGGAATTGGCCTGGGTGACTTCGAGGAACGAGGGCTTGCTCGGCCGGAGACCGGTCAGCACCAGCTCGACGCGCCGATTCTTCTGGCGCCCTTCGGCGGTCGCATTGTCGGCAACCGGATCGTCGGGCCCGCGGCCGTCGACCTGCATGCCACCGGCCAGCGTACTCAGCCGGGCGGCGAGGTAGTTAGCCGCAGATTCTGCGCGGGCGCGAGACAGCACGTAGTTGTCTGCGAACACGTTACGGTTGCGAGGAGCGATGCGCTGCGAATCGCTGTGGCCGATTGCGCTGATCTGGATATCCCGGACGCCCTGCCAGTCCGCGATAAGCGCATCGAGTTTCTGCCGATCACCCGGCGATAACTCGGCCGACAGAACGTCAAACTTCAGGTCGAGCACGTAACCTGCGTTCTGCACTTCGGCGGGCTCGCGCAGCATCAGCGTTTCGGCGACCGGGGTGCGCTGGCGGCTTTCCATCGGTGTGTCGAACGTTGCGAGTGCGCGCGTTGCGAGTTCACCGTTGACGTCTGCGTCGATGTCCGCCGCAAAAGAAACGGTCGCTGACCAGTTGCCTCGGCGATCCGGCAATACGAACGACAGCGCCTGGTTCATCTTCCGCGGCTCGCCGACATCCTGTCCGTCAATGCGCATGCTGTCCGGCACGTAGCTGACGCCGTTCGGCAGGACGACCATGAGATCGATGTTCGAGATCTGCACGTTGCCGATGCCGCGGACGTCCAGGTCGTAGATAACAGACTCGGTCGTGTTGCCGCCTGCAGCAGACAGTGCAAGTTCAACGCGGCCTTCGGGAGCCGGTTTGCGTTTCAGGAAAAAGTTGGCCTGCTTCAGGCTGCCGCGACCCATCGCAACGAAGCGAGAGTCGGTGCGGCCGGCGAAATTGGCATCAGCCGCACATCCGATCGCATCGAAGTACGGCGGCACCGTGTCCGGATCGAGCTGTGCGACATGACGGCCGGGCTTCAAGCCTTCGAAATGAAAACGTCCGCCCTCGTCAGTCACCGCGTAACGGCCGTCTTCGAGGTAGACGCGAATACCGGCGACGCCCTGCTCTTCGGTGAAGGCGCTGTCCGTGCAGTCCGCTTCGAGGACTCGCCCGATCAGGGTCGCCGAGTCGCGGAACAGTTCGTCGCGCAGGATGACCGAGGATTCCGCAGCGTTTGACTGCAGACCGCCGCCGGCCGATGCCGTTGCGCGGTTCGTCAGCCGCTCTCCCTTGTCGCCGGAGACAACCTCGACGACATAGCTCAGGCGGATTCCCGCGCCCGCCGGCAGGTCGTTGAATTCAAACACGAGAGTTCGCGTATCCGAACTCACGTCCGGTTCGATCGTGTTGCCGTCCCAGCGCGCCGAGCCGGCAACGTAGCGCATGCCCGCGGGCAGCGTATCGACGATGCGAGCATCGGTGGCCACGCCTGAAGGTCCGGTGTTCTGCAGCGTCAGTTCAAAGCGAATGAAGTCGCCGAGCGACGCCTGCGTCGACGTTGTTCGCTTCTGCAGGAAGAGCTGCGATGCATTGACGTCGACAGGAATATCGACGGCGAATGACAGGCCGCCGGATTTTGCAAACGGGTTTCCGAACGACGCGGGGCTGAGATCGAAAGGTGCGCCCGGCAGCTGCTGCAGATCGCTGACGGAAACGATTGAGGGCGCCGAGAACTGCGGCGGCGGCGTCACGTCAAGCCGGTACTGTCCGTCCGGCACGACCGGGAAACGGAACTCGCCGGCGCTGAACACGTAGACGGTGCCGGAGCTGTCCGTAACTGAACTGCCCGCGATGATCGACGACGGAAACTGGCTGACGCCGTCATTGCCGTAGACCACTGCCGGTTGTCCCGTCGCTGCGTCGACGAGCGAAACCAGGCTGCCGTTAACGACGAGGCCGGTCGACGAATCGAACACGCGCTGGGTCGGGTCGACTCGCGCCGAATTGCGGGCCGTATCGCTCGCATCGGCAACGTCGGTGTAGAAGACGTCGATGTCGGTATTGCTGACCGTCTGCAGCGTGCAGTCGCCGGACGTGCCGGCGCCGCCCGCACTCGGAACGAAGCCCGCGAAAACGCCGGTGTTTAAGCCGGTTTCGGTCAGCTGAATTTGTTCGCTGTCGCCCGTGGCGGAACTTGTGACGGTTACCGTGACGGTCTCAGCGATGAGGTAGTCGAGATTCTGGTCGGAGTCTGCCAGTCGCAGGAAGACAGGTTCACCAGAGTTGTAGGCCAGGCTCGCGTTTACTTGTTGTGCCTGGGCAGGATCAATGCTGTTGCCACCGACGAGCACCGGGTCGCCGAGCGGAATGACGCTCCCGCCACTAATGCAGGCTCCCGGGCCGACAGTTTCGAGGTAGGTTCCGCTGCCGCCTGTGGCGACGCGCGTCAGTTCGACCGAGGCCGGTGAGCGGACGACGGCCGTAACCAGAGAAACCGGATTACTGAGCCGCGTGTCCCGCGTTCCCGAGGCGTTCGTGTAGCTGAAACTCGCCTGGTTTTCGATGACCGCGCCGGGTGGCGCAGCGATCGCCTGCGATGCAAAAAACAGCAGGGTCAGGGTCTGGAAAACGGCCTTCAGCGGGCCGATGACCGAATCCCAGATACACCTCGGGGGAAACCACCGTTTCCCCCGAGAGTCACTCTTTTGCCCGCGCAACGGCAGCCGACCGGGTGGTCCCGATCGGCTGTCGGCCGACGCCGGGACAGACATCATGTCCGTCCCGGAATCAGCACGATTGCGCAAGCAATTGAGCACCGTGATGACCTGCCTTACGGAGAGTCGTCGATCATGGCGCGGAACGTGATCGTCACGTCATCAGCGCCAACATCCAACGGCACGATCGGGCCCGAAGACTCGTCGATTCCCGCAATGGTCAGGGTGTCCCCGCCGGTCAGCGTACAGCCGTCCGAGTTTGCGTCGAGCGCGTCGGCGATGCAGTAGGTCGTGGTACCCGCGATCTCGATGGAGATATTGCCGGTGCCTGCTGGCAGGTTGCCCGCTTCGAAGATCAGCGCGGCTTCGAGCGCATCGCTGATAGAGACGTTCTCGGCGGTCGCAGAACCTGTATTCGACAGCGTCAGCGTGTACTCGACGATTGCACCTGGGATCGCGAAGAAGTCCGGTCCCGGGCTGATCGGGTCAGAGATGACCGCTGCCGCCTTCGTGACCGTCAACGCGGCTGCAACAACGGCGTAGCCGTCATCCGCAGAAGCCTGAGCGTTCGTCGTGTTGTCGACTGCCGGATCGAAGACGTTATCGACGAGCGTCGGATCGTCCGTCGCAGACGGCGCGAGCGCCGCGCCTTCCGAACCGTCCGGCGCCGCACCGGAGTTGCCTGCAGTCGCCGTCAGGCGAATGTGCGCGAACTGGCCGTCCGTCAGCGTGATCGGAGCGTCGGCGAGGACAGCGATCTGTACGGATGCGTCCTCGGCGAGACCGTCGACAAATGACAGGTCACCC
>CAWUHY010000117.1:0-9065 GCA_963922215.1 uncultured Gammaproteobacteria bacterium
CGCTGGAACTGAGCCGACTTGGGGGACTCGTCGGTTTTATTGTGGGAGGAGGACCGGGTCAGTGTCTGTATTTCCTGCCGGGGCGCGTGATTCGCTTTCTAAAGTCCCGGGTCTAGCCCTTACGCTGCGTCGACTTCCTTCATGGAGAGACGCACACGACCCTGGCGGTCAACTTCGAGAACCTTGACCTTCACGACATCGCCTTCGGACAGCTTGTCGCTGACCTTTTCGACGCGTTCGTTCGAGATCTGCGAGATATGCACGAGGCCGTCTTTGCCCGGCAGAATCGTCACGAATGCACCGAAGTCCATGAGGCGTGCGACACGACCTTCGTAGATGCGGCCAACTTCGACTTCGGCCGTGATCAGCTCGATGCGGCGACGCGCTTCCTTGCCGGATGCGCCGTCGACAGATGCGATGCGGATCGTGCCGTCGTTGTCGATGTCGACCGTCGCGCCGGTTTCTTCGGTGATCGTGCGAATAACCGCACCACCCTTACCGATGACGTCGCGAATCTTGTCGGGGTCGATCTTCATGGTCATGATCGTCGGCGCCCACTCGGACATCTCTTCACGCGGTGAGTCGATGACCTTGTTCATCTCGCCGAGGATGTGGATGCGCGCATCGCGGGCCTGGTCGAGTGCCTTGCTCATGATTTCACGCGTGATGCCCTGGATCTTGATGTCCATCTGCAGCGCGGTGATTCCGTCGTCGGTACCGGCAACCTTGAAGTCCATGTCGCCGAGGTGATCTTCATCGCCGAGGATGTCGGTCAGAACGGCGTAGTCGTCGCCTTCCTTCACGAGACCCATCGCAACGCCGGCCACCGGTGCCTTGATCGGCACACCAGCGTCCATCAGCGACAGGCTGGAGCCGCAGACCGAAGCCATTGAGCTCGAGCCGTTCGATTCCGTGATCTCAGAGACAACACGGATGACGTAACCAAACTCGTCCATGTCCGGCATGACAGCTTCGATACCGCGACGGGCCAGCTTGCCGTGGCCGATTTCGCGACGCTTCGGAGAACCGACAAAGCCGGTTTCACCGACACAGTACGGCGGGAAGTTGTAATGCAGCATGAAGGAGTCTTTGCGCTCGCCTTCAATCGCGTCGATGATCTGCGCGTCTCGACCGGTGCCAAGCGTCGTCACAACGATGGCCTGCGTTTCTCCGCGCGTGAACACAGCAGAACCGTGTGCACGTGGCAGGATGCCGGTTTCGACGTGAATCGGTCGGACCGTCGTCTGGTCGCGGCCGTCGATACGCGGCTCGCCCGCGATGACACGGCGACGAACGATGTTCTTCTCGAGCTTGCCGAGTGCACCGGAGACTTCTTCCGGCGTGTATTCAGCATTCTCGTCGCCAGCCAGCTTCTCGACGGCAGCGTTCTTGGCTTCGCGGACTGCCGCCTGGCGATCCTGCTTGTCCGTGATCTGGTACGCGTCAGCGAGCGCTGATTCGGCGAGTTCTGCCACCGCATTCGCAAGCGCTTCGTTCTCAGGCTGCGGCTCCCAGTCCCAGGCCGGCTTGGCAGCTTCGGCCGCGAGTTCGTTGATCGCGTCGATTGCCGCCTGCATCTGTTCGTGACCGAACATGACAGCGCCGAGCATGATGTCTTCCGACAGTCCGCTCGCTTCGGATTCAACCATCAGGACAGCGTCCTTGGTTCCCGCAACGACAAGTTCGAGGTCAGAATCGGCGACCTGCTCGACCGTCGGGTTCAGGATGTAGTTGCCGTCTTTGTAGCCGACCTTTGCAGCGCCGACCGGGCCTGCGAAAGGCATACCGGACAGCGAGAGTGCCGCAGAGGCACCGAGCAGCGCCGGGATATCCGGATCGACCGCCGGGTTCAGCGACATGACGGTCGCGATAACCTGGACTTCGTTCTTGAATCCTTTCGGGAACAGCGGACGAATCGGGCGGTCGATCAGGCGGCAGACGAGCGTTTCTTTTTCGCTCGGACGGCCTTCACGCTTGAAGAATCCGCCCGGAATCTTGCCAGCAGCGTAGGTTTTTTCCTGGTAGTTAACCGTCAGCGGGAAGAAGTCGCGGCCGGGATCGGCTGCTTTGCGACCAACAGCCGTGACCATGACGACGGTGTCGTCCATGTCGACGATGACGGCGGCGTCAGCCTGACGCGCGATTGCGCCGGTTTCGAGGACGACATTATGGTCCCCGTACTTGAAGGATTTCTTGATTGAATTCACGATAGATTTCTCAATGATTTTAATGAGAACAAAACCAACACGGCGGCCCTTGATGGGTCGCCGTGTTGTTTAGTTCATTGACAGATGTGCTCGCGGATTAGCGACGCAGTCCGAGCCGGGTGATCAGCTCGCGGTAGCGGCCCTGGTCTTTCGACTTCAGGTAGTCAAGCAGCTTGCGGCGCTTGTTAACCATCTGCAGCAGCCCCTGGCGGCTGTGGTGATCTTTCTTGTGCTCGCCGAAGTGTTCGGTGAGTTCAGAGATGCGCGCAGAGAGCAGCGCCACCTGTACTTCCGGTGATCCGGTGTCGGCCTCGCCTCGGCCGTACTCAGCCACGATCGTGGCTTTTGCTTCACTTGACAGTGACATGTCCAATTAACTCCGTATTCTCTTGTCTTGGCCCTTTTTAAGAGCGCGGTATTCTAGCGCCACAAATTGGCGTTTAACAGTCCAAAATCAACTATTTGCAGGAAAATCCAGCGATTCCCCATACTTTTTGCCCTGTTGCCGGGCGGACCCGGCCCGACGGGCGAAAATTCGCTTCGGTGACAGCCTTCTGCCGCCACTGACTTCACCGACGCCGAGGAACTCGTCCCCGGCTCCGTAGACCCGGCACAGCCCGTCATCCCAGCCCGCATCACTCGCAATGCGCTGACCGAGAGCGAATCGCTCCGACTCAGTGGCATCCAGCCGCACGTCCGGCATCTCGGCCAGTGCCGCATCGGGTTCGAGGAGCTTCGCGGCGAGCGCATCCGGCGCCGTGTTCTCGATTTCATCGAGATCCAGCATCGCGTCGCCACGAAACGCACCGACCGACTCCCGGTGCAGGCTGCGCGTGTGCGCCAGCGTTCCTGCCGCTTTCGCGATGTCTTCGACCAGTGTCCGGATGTACGTGCCCTTCGAGCAGCGCACGCGAAACACGAGCCTGTGCCCGTGCGCTTCCAGCAGGGCAATTGCATCGATCCGAATCGGACGCGGTGTGCGCTCGACCGTCTCACCTTGGCGCGCCAGTTCGTACAGGCGCTTGCCGTCTTTCTTCAGCGCCGAATACATCGGTGGTATCTGCTCGGACTCGCCGAGAAACGTCTTCAACAACGCGTCCCAGTCTGCCAACGTCTTGTCCGGTACGGCGGCTTCCTCTAGGCGTACGCCCGTCGCATCGCCGCTGTCCGTCGATTCTCCGAGCCGGGCTTCGACGCGGTAGGTCTTGTCCGCATCGAGCAGAAACGCACTGGCTTTCGTCGCTTCGCCGAAACACAAGGGCAACAGACCTGTGGCCGCCGGATCCAGGCTGCCGGTATGACCAGCCTTCGCCGCGTTCAGGTGACGCTTCACCCGCTGCAGCGCCTGGTTTGAACTCAAGCCCCGCGGCTTGTTCAGCAGCACGACGCCGTCGATGTTCTCGCGACGCTTCTTGCTTTGCCTTGCCATCGTGACCGACTCAGGACTTGGCGTTGTCCAGCAGGCTGCTGATGTGCACGCTCTGTGCTGCGCTGTCGTCGTGCTTGAAGCGCAGCTCCGGCACGTAGCGTGCTTTGATCGCCTGACCGAGCTTCGACCGCAGGAAGCCGGAGGCCTTCGCGAGCCCCTCTTCCGCCGCAGCAACGTCGCCGTCGGGATCCAGCAGGCTGAAGTACACGCGCGCGACGCTCAGATCACGCGTCAGCTCGACAACGGTTAGTGACACGCCGTCGAGGCGCGGGTCCTTCGTCTCGAAGCGAATGAGCTCGCTCAAGGAACGAAGGATCTGGTTGCCCAGCCGCTGGTTGCGTGTGAACTCGCGTGCCAAAGCGTTTCCTAGTCGAGCGTGCGCGCGACTTCGATGCGCTCGTAGCACTCGATCTGGTCGCACGCCTTCACGTCGGAGTAGTTCTTCACGCCGATACCGCATTCGGTGCCTGAACGCACTTCGTTCACGTCGTCCTTGAAGCGGCGCAGTGATTCGAGCTCGCCTTCGTAGATCACGACATTGTCGCGCAGAACACGAATCGGGTTCGACCGCTTCACGTAGCCTTCTGTCACGATACAGCCCGCAACGTCGCCGAACTTCGGTGAAGAGAACACTTCTTTGACCTCGGCAAGGCCGACGATCTGTTCCCGGACTTCCGGTGCGAGCAGGCCGCTCAAGGCCGCTTTCACGTCGTCGATCGCTTCGTAGATGATGCTGTAGTAGCGCACGTCGACGCCCGATTCCTTGATCGCTGCGCGCGCAGCCGCATCGGCTCGAACATTGAAGCCGATGATGACGGCGTTCGAGGCAGCCGCGAGGTTCGCGTCGGTCTCGGTGATACCACCGACCGACGAGCCAAGAACCTTCACCTTGACCTCATCCGTGGACAGCTTCGTCAGCGCGTCGCGCAGCGCTTCGGCAGAACCGTGCACATCGGACTTGATGATCACGGAGACAGACGCGAGTTCGCCTTCCTTCATCTGGCTGAAGACATCTTCGAGCTTGGAGGCCTGCTGCGCCGCGAGTTTCGCGTCGCGTGTTTTCGCTTGGCGGTATTCGGCCGCCTCGCGCGCTTTGCGCTCGTTTTTTACGACCATGAAATCGTCGCCGGACGTCGGCGTCTTCGAAAGACCGAGAACGACCGCCGGGCTGGACGGCCCTGCTTCCTCGATCGATTCGCCGGACTCGTCAAACATGTTGCGAATACGTCCGTATTCTTCGCCCGCGATAATCATGTCGCCCTGCTTCAACGTTCCGGACTGGACCAGCAGCGTCGCGACAGCACCGCGACCTTTTTCCAGTGAAGACTCGATCACGAGGCCTTTAGCAGCACCTTCTTCCGGTGCCGTCAGGTCCATGACTTCGGACTGCAGCAGAATCGTATCCAGCAGGTCGTCGATGCCTTCGCCGGTGTGAGCCGAGACGTTGACGAACAGGTGGTCGCCACCCCAATCTTCCGGGATCACTTCATGCTGCGCGAGTTCGTTGCGCACGCGCTCCGGATCAGCGTTTTCACGGTCGATCTTGTTGACCGCGACGACGAGCGGTACTTCCGCCGCCTTCGCATGCTGGATCGCCTCAATCGTCTGCGGCATGACGCCGTCATCGGCTGCGACGACCAGTACGACGATGTCCGTCGCCTGAGCTCCGCGCGCACGCATCGCCGTGAAGGCGGCGTGACCCGGGGTGTCGAGGAACGTCAGCGTCCCTTTCTTTGTCGTTACCGAGTACGCGCCGATGTGCTGCGTAATGCCGCCGGCCTCGCCGTCAGCGACTTTCGTGCGTCGGATGTAGTCGAGCAGTGAGGTCTTGCCGTGGTCGACGTGACCCATGATCGTGACAACCGGCGCGCGACCGACCTCTTCGCCCTCGGCAACGTCTTCCGACGCGAGAATTTTCTCGTCGATATCGGCTTCCGTGATCGCCTTCGGCGTGTGACCGAATTCTTCAACGACAAGCGTTGCCGTGTCCTGATCGATGACCTGGTTGATCGTGACCATCGCGCCCATGTTGAACAGCGCCTTGACGACTTCGTTGCCTTTCACAGCCATGCGCTGTGCCAGCTCCGAGACGGCAATTGATTCCGGAATTTCGACTTCGCGTACGACGGGGGCCGTCGGGCGCTCGAAGCCGTGCTGCGAATCGCCGCTGACCGAGACCGAACGGCGGCGCGTCGGCGTGCGACGCTTGCGGCGTCCGCTCTTGTCGCCAGCAACGTGCAGCTCCTTGCGGCCGTAGCGTGTGTCGGCAGGCTTTGAGCTCTTCGGCTTGTCCTTCGTGCGGCGGGCGCGCGCGTCCTGCTCGGCTTTCTCGAGACGGGACTTTTCCTCGGCAGCCGCAGCCGCTGCTGCTTCTGCCTGCTTGCGAGCTTCCTCCGCCTCGTTCTGGCGGTCCTGCTCTTCCTGCTTGCGCTTTTCTTCCTCGGCACGTTCCGCTTCGAGCTTTTCGTTCTCGAGGCGTTCCTGCTCCGCCTTCTCAGCAGCGATACGGTCCTCTTCTTCCTGGCGCTTGCGATCGAGCTCTTCCTGCTCTTTTTGCGCCTGCTCTTCGAGGACGTCGCGCTTGATGTAGGTCCGCTTCTTGCGCACCTCGACGTTGACGGTGCGCGACCGGCCCTGGTTGCCGGACAGCCGCAACTCCGACTGTGATTTCCGCTTCAACGTGATCCGACGCGGCGACGCGACGCCGGAGGATGCATCCTCCTGCCCGTGACTGCGCCGAAGATGCGTCAGAAGCTCCATCTTCGCGTCTTCGCTAATCGTATCGTCGGAGCCGCTGACCTCGATTCCCGCTTCGTCGAGCTGGCTCAAGAGCTTCTCGACCGGAACCTTCAGGACTTCCGCAAATTGTGCAACTGTAACGTCTGCCATTCGTAAACCTCTTTGTCCGGGGCCCTAAGCCTGCTGCTCGGCCTCAAACCAGTGTTCGCGTGCTTTCATGATGAGTGCTGCGGCGGCCTCGGGATCCATCTCGGTATTGATCTCCAGAAGGTCGTCCGTCGCCAGTTCCGCGAGATCGTCCCGCGTCACAACACCCTTGCTCGCCAACAGGTAGGCAAGTCCCTTGTCCACGCCCTCGAGCGCCAGCAGATCTTCTGCGGGCTCGCTTTCGTCGATTTTCTCTTCCTGCACGATCGCCTGCGTCAACAGCACGTCGCGCGCACGGCTGCGCAGTTCTTCAACGATGTCCTCGTCGAATTCCTCAATCTCGATCAGTTCAGACGTCGGCACGTAGGCCACTTCTTCGATCGTCGAGAAACCTTCCTGCACGAGAATCAGTGCGACTTCCTCGTCGACGTCGAGCTGTTTCGAGAACAGCTCGATGAGTTCGCGCATCTCCGACTCGCTCTTTTGTTCGGCTTCGGCAGCCGTCATGACGTTCAGCTCCCAGCCAGAGAGCTCGCTCGCCAGGCGGATGTTCTGGCCACCGCGGCCGATGGCCTGCGACAGTTTGTCCTCGTCGACAGCGATGTCCATGCTGTGCGAGTCCTCGTCCATGACGATGGACACAACTTCAGCAGGAGACATTGCATTGACAACGAACTGGGCCGGGTTGTCGTCCCAGAGGATGATGTCGACACGCTCGCCGGCGAGTTCGTTCGAGACGGCCTGCACACGCGATCCACGCATGCCGACACAGGCGCCAACGGCGTCGATGCGGTTGTCGTTTGAACGCACGGCGATCTTCGCGCGCAGGCCCGGGTCACGTGCAGCGCCCAGGATATCGATCAGGCCCTGACCGACTTCCGGCACCTCGATCTTGAACAGCTCGATCAGGAACTGCGGTGACGTGCGGGTCATGAAGAGCTGCGGGCCACGCGGCTCGGAGCGCACTTCGGTCAGCAGCGCCTTGATGCGGTCCTGCGGGCGAACCGGCTCGCGCGGAACCATCTGGTCGCGCGCCACGAAGCCTTCAGCGTTGCCGCCGAGGTCGATGTAGACGCCGTGCTTGTCGACTCGCTTGACGAGACCGGACAGGAGCTCGCCCTCGCGGTCTTTGAATTCTTCGACAACCTGCTCGCGCTCGGCTTCGCGGACCTTGGACACGATGACCTGCTTCGCGGTCTGCGCGGCGATCCGGCCGAATTCGACGGACTCCATCGGCTCTTCGACGTAGCCACCGGGCTCCGCGTTCGGATCCACGTCCACAGCGTCGATCATGCGCAGCTCACGATCCGGCTCTTCGAGTTCCGTTGAGGCATCGTCGAAAACCAGCCAACGACGGAAGGTGTCGTAGTCGCCCGTTTCGCGGTCAATCGACACGCGCACGTCGATCTCGCCGCCGTGCTTGCGTCGCGTCGCCTGCGCAAGCGCAGCTTCCATTGCGTCGAAGATGATCTCTTTTTCGACACCCTTCTCGTTCGAGACGGCGTCGATGACCATCAGGATTTCTTTGCTCATTCGCTGAAACTCCAAATCACGGTGCGTTCACGCGTCCGCCGGGACCAGCCGCGCAACGTCGATCGTCGCGTGCGGAATCCGATAAGACTGTCCGTCAACCAACACCTCAATACTCTCGTCATCGCAGGACGTCAGCGTCCCGCGGTAACGTCTACGGCCCTCAATCGGGAACCGCGTCTGCACTTTGACTTCTTCACCCGTAAACTTTTGAAAGTGCTCGACTTTCGTCAGTTTGCGGTCCAAACCCGGCGACGACACCTCAAGGTCGTACTGCCCGGGCAGCGGATCTTCGACGTCCAGAAGCGCGCTGACCGCCCGGCTGACACGTTCGCAGTCTTCGAGGTCGATGCCCTCGTCCTGGTCGATGAACAGCCGAAGCACGCCGGATTTCCCGCCGATCTTTGCTTCGAGATCGATCAGCTCGTAACCGAGCCGGCTCACTGTCGGCTCGAGCAACTCGCTCAGTTCATCCGCTGTCATTTCGTCGTAAACCCATCTTTCAAAACAAAAAAATGGGCCAATGGCCCATTCCTTAGCGGCGCGGACGGTCGCCCTTTCAGGCAACAAAAAACCCCTTGAGCGGGGCTTACGTCTACCAAGTACTCTGGTAGCGGAGGCATCGATCACCGGAATGATCTGTCTATCACCACCGCGCTGGGCCCGAATTATAGGGCAGGTCTGCGACTGGTGCAATGCGGGAGCGGGCCCTGCAGCGGGTTTCGGCGACGCGGCTTTTCGGGGCTGAAGCCCCTCCCACAGGCATACGTTCGCGGATGAATCCGCTCCCACGGTCGCTACGAGCCCTGTGGGAGGGGCTTCAGCCCCGATTCTTACGCCTACAAGCTCCCGACAAAGTCCCGCACACCGTTCAGCAGCATCTGCGTTGCGAGAATGACGAGGATCATGCCCATCAGGCGCTCCATCGCCCGCGCGCCCCGTTCACCCATGAATTTGAGCAGCCACGGCGACAGCACGAGCAGGAGCGTCGAGCCGAACCAGGCGATAAACAG
>CAWUHY010000118.1:0-8980 GCA_963922215.1 uncultured Gammaproteobacteria bacterium
CTCATCGTCGCGACAGGTGATAACGGTGACGCCCGTCGCGAACTGCGCCAGCGTCTTCCTGAGTTCGAGTGCTTGATCCATAGCGGCGGGAGTATGCGTGGAGGCCTGCCCGAGTACAAGAGCAAGCCGGCGTAAGTATTTGTATCAAAGCCGTTTCATGAGAAGATGCCGCCTTGTGAATTGCCGAAGGCTGTCCATGCAGCACTGCGACGAGTGGTCGATTGACTAAACCACCGAACAGCACTGACGAGACCGGCGTCCGCCAGCGGCGGCCACGTGCCGGCGAACGTACCCGCGGATCTGTCGATGCGCTGCAAACACGACTCAGCGTCAAACTGCAGACGCTCGACGTCGACAACGTTGACGATGACCTGCAGTCTGCAGTGAACGGTATGCCGGAAGCGACCGGCTGCGACGCTGCATTTTTTGCCACGATCAGCGATGACGGCCTCGAAATCGAGCGCGTCTTCAAAGCGGCGAGCGGCTTTTCCGCGTCGAATCCCGAAGTCCTTGCGGGTGACTCCCTCGATGCATGGCCGTGGCTTACGTCGCGTCTCGGGCATCTTCGTATTCTCGAAATTGATACTGCCGATCGAAAAGGCCGGGGCAGCGCGGAACGCGAACGACTTGCAGAACTGCATTTCGGTTCATTACTCGTTACCGGCATCGCGGTGAACGGAGAGCTGGCGGGCTTCCTTGCCTTTGCCAACGAGCATGCGGCAGAAAGCTGGGACGCGAATCTGCACTTGTTGATCAAATTGCTCGGCGCATCGCTTGCGACAGGTCTCGAACGCGTTCGTGATCGTCAGATCCTGAAGGATCTCGAAGAGCGCAATGCGTTGATCGCCAAAACTGCCAACGACGGCATCTGGGATTTCGACGGGCTCGAAAAACGCCTGGACCTGTCGCCGCGTTGGCGGACGATGCTTGGCTACGAAGACTCTGACGAAGAGCTGTCACTCGACTGGTACACGCTCGTGCACCCGGACGACATGGCGCGGGTCCAGACGCGCATGCGCGAACACCTGGAGGGTAAGGCGGAGCTGTTCGAATCCACGCACCGCATGAAGCACCGCAACGGCGAGTGGCGCTGGATGAGCAGCCGCGCGAAAGGAGTCCTCGACAAGAACGGCCGCTTGTTGCGACTGCTGGGTGTCGAAGTCGACATCACCGAACGCAAGCTCTATGAAGATGCCTTGTTCCGCGAGAAGGAAAGCGCCCAGATCACGCTGCAGTCCATCGGCGATGGCGTGATCACAACCGATGCCGAAGGCGTCGTCGAATACGTTAACCCGGTTGCCGAAGAGCTGACCGGCTGGAAGGTGGACGACGCGAGCGGTCGGCCGCTCGACGAAATCTTCCGAGGCTTTCACGAGGAAACCTGTGAGCCGCTGGAGAACCCGCTGTCGGTGGCGATCCGTCGCGATCGAGCGATCAAGTCTGTCCGTCCGACGCTGTTGATCCGGCGCGACGGCAACGAGCTGTACATCGAAAGCACGTCATCGCCGATTCGCGATGGGAAAGGGACCGTGACAGGCGGCGTTCTCGTCTTCCACGACGTTTCTGAATCGCGCGAGCTGAATAAGCGCCTGAGCTATCACGCGAGCCACGACATATTGACGGGTCTCGTCAATCGACGTGAGTTCGAGAACCGGTTGGAGCGCGCGCTCAAGAGTGCGCGTGCGCGCGAGACCTCTTATGCGCTGCTGCACATTGACCTTGACCAGTTCAAGATTGTGAATGACTCCTGTGGCCACAACGCGGGCGACGCGTTGCTCGGCCAGCTCGGTGCGCTGCTGAAGTCGAAGATACGCTGGCGCGACACGATCGCGCGCCTGGGCGGCGACGAATTCGGTGTCCTGCTCGAGAGCTGCAGCCTCGAGGAAGCGATGAAGACGGCCGAGCTGCTGCGTGTCGCAATCGGCGACTACAAGTTCATGTGGGACGACCGTGCATTCAGGCTCGGCGCAAGTGTCGGTGTCGTTCCGATCACCGCCGACAACGAGGACGTCGCGGCGCTCCTGAGTGCGGCCGACGGGGCCTGCGCCACCGCGAAGGAATCAGGACGTAATCGTGTCCACAGCTTCCAGGAAAACGACATCGACCTGATGCGTCGCCGTCGCGAGTTGCAGTGGGCCGCGCGCATCAACAACGCGCTCGAAGAGAATCGCTTCGAGCTCTACCGCCAGACGATCAAGCCGCTGCAGGCCGAGGAAGAGGGCGCTCATTACGAGATTCTGCTGCGCATGCGTGACGAGACCGGAGGTGTGATCTCGCCAGCCCTGTTCATCGAAGCCGCGGAGCGCTACGGCATTACGCCGAACATCGATCGCTGGGTAATCCGCACGGCGTTCCGCTGGCTCGTATCGGAGGCGGACGAGCGGACTCGCCTCGCAATGTGCAGCATCAACCTGTCGGGCCAGAGCCTCGGCGACGAGAAGTTTCTCCCCTTCGTCATCGAGCAATTCCAGATGAGCGGACTCGAGGCGTCGAAGATCTGTTTTGAGATTACGGAAACAGCGGCAATCGCGAGCTACTCGCAGGCCAATCGCTTCATCAATGCGCTGAAAGAACTCGGATGCATGTTCGCGCTCGACGACTTCGGCACCGGCCTCTCATCGTTCAGCTACCTGAAGCACTTCCCTGTCGATTTCCTGAAAATCGACGGCAGCTTCGTCAAGGAAATCCTGCACGACCCGATCGACCGCGAGATGGTGCGTTCGATCAACGAGATCGGCCACCTGACCGGCAAGAAAACGATTGCCGAATTCGCCGAGAATGCAGAGATCATCACGATGCTGCGCGGCATGGGCGTCGACTATGCGCAGGGCTACGGTGTCAGTGAGCCAAAACGCGTGACCCGCGCCGTCGCCTGAAGACGGGCGCAACAGCCACTGAAACCTTAATCGTCAGTCGATCCTGAAGAGCATCGAGAGATCGACGGCGGCGATATGCTTCGTCAGCGCTCCAATAGAAATGTAATCGACCCCGGTTTTCGCGTAGGCGCGGACCGTTTTCAGGTCGATGTTCCCGGACACTTCGAGCTCGGCTGGCTGATCGGATGCGGCGTTGGCTTCGACGGCCCTCCGGACATCGTCAATGCTGAAGTTGTCGAGCAGGATACGCGTGGCACCGGCAGCTAAGGCTTCGTCGAGTTCCGCCAGCGATTCAACTTCCGTCTGGACGAGCAGGTCTGGGTAGCGTTCCCGCGCGGCGCGCACGGCGTCGCCAAGGTTGCCGATACTTTTGACGTGATTCTCTTTGATCAGCACCGCGTCGAAGAGACCGACCCGGTGGTTGAACCCACCGCCGCAACGCACTGCGTATTTCTGCGCGAGCCGTAGCCCGGGGACCGTTTTTCGTGTGTCGAGGATGCGCGCGTTCGTGCCCTCGATCGCGTCGACGAAGGCGGCGGTCGTCGTTGCCGTCGCGGAGAGCGTCTGCAGATAGTTGAGGGCGGTGCGCTCGCCGGTCAGGATTGCGCGCGATGGACCAACGAGTTTGCAGATGACGTCATCGGGTTCCGCCCGCTCCGTGTCGCCGATATACCAGTCGATGACGACAGAATCGTCAATCTGCCGGAACACCTCGTTCGCAAACGGTTCACCGGCGAGGACCAGCGGCTCGCGAGCAATGACCGAGGCGCCGGTGATGGCATCCGCGTCGACCAGTGCGGCGGTGACATCGCCGTCACGCACGTCTTCCATAAGCGCGAGCGCGACGTGCTCGCGAATCGTGTCTTTTAGTTCGTCCGGGATCATACGGGAACGGCCCGGCGGGAATGCCGGGCCGACCGTCGGGTCTTATAGAAAGAATCCGCCGTGGCCGTAGCCGACCATGCTCATGATCATCGGGATCGAGAGCAGCGTATTCGTGCGCGACGCGAGCAACGCCGTGTTCTTCGCCTTTGCGATTTCGTCGGGTGTCGCTTCGACCATGCCGAGGACCTTTTTCTGGTTCGGCCAAATCAGAACCCACACGTTGAACAGCATGATCGTGCCGAGCCAGGCTCCGACACCGATCCACATCGCGCCGGGATTCGGCGTCTCGGACATCAAGCCAAGCGTGAATGCATGGTGCAGAAGTCCGATGTGCCAGAGGACGATGGCGCCGGAGATCCAGGTCGCAAGTGCGCCCCAGCGAAACCACCACAGAGCCCGGGGTGCTACGTATTTCGTAATGCCGGCCCCACCAGGACCGCCTTCGTCGGCTGCTGCCTCACCGAGCGCAGGGACCTGCACAAAGTTGAAATAGTACAGCAGCCCGATCCAGACGATGCCGACGAGCACGTGTATCCAGACCATGAAGCTGTAGAAATTGAATGCAATTCCCGAGGTTGCGGCGGCAATAATGACAGCAAGCACGATGCCGGCCGTGATCGTTCCGCCTACACTTTTGAGAGGATTCATAATTAGTACTCCGCAAGAAACGTCGTTGTTTTTGTTGTTGTCGGGCCCGTATTATAGGCGACTCGCTTTCGGTGTTGGTCAGAATTTCCGCAATGCGCTGGCCCCGCCGAATCACAGCCTCTTCCACTCAACAGAACGCCTGACAGCATGGCCGACAAGATCGTTAAATCTCATAAAGTCTCCACAGTGTCGGCAGCGTCCGAGCGCGACAGTTGGCCGCTGTCGCCCTGCGTCCTGATCTGTACACTGGACGACGAGGATCGCTGTCTCGGCTGCGGACGCACGCTCGACCAGATTTCAGGCTGGGCGGCCATGAGCAAGGCCGAGCAGTGGGACATCGTCGATGCGCTCGCGGACTGGGATCCGGATCGCGACTACCACGCCGCTGGCGGGTAGCGGAAAGGAAGGATTGATATGCGACTGATTATCACAATATTTATGTGCCTGGCACTGAGCGGCTGCACCGGCATGCTGCTCGGTGGCAACGTCTCACAGCCCCCGTCTTCCGAAGAAGACGAGGAATCCAAACAACGAAGGTAGAACTCGTGGATATCAACGAACGAATCGAAGAACAGCTGAACAACAACGACGTCATCCTCTACATGAAGGGGTCGCCGGACTTTCCGCAGTGCGGCTTTTCAGGCCAGGCGGTTGCCGCTCTGAATGCCGTCGGCAAGCCGTTCGCTTACGTCAATATCTTCGAAGACCAGGAAATTCGCGAAGGTCTGAAGGTCTATTCCAACTGGCCGACGTTTCCGCAGCTCTACATCAAGGGCGAGCTGATCGGCGGCAGCGACATCGTGATCGAGATGTATCACTCGGGCGAATTGCACAAGGCGCTCGAGGATATCGAGGCCGTTCCGGCCGACTGAAGCCTCAGCCGCCCACCCGGGAGTCAAACACCGGTTTGAAACGGTTGACGATCTCGCAAAAGAGATCGGCCGTGACTTCGGCGTCGTAGGCGGCGGAGTGCGCAGAATCCTCTGACCATTCATAGCCCGCGGACTGCGCCGCGCGGGAGAGTACCGTTTGGCCGAACGCGACACCGCACAAGGTTGCCGTGTCAAAGCAACTGAACGGGTGAAACGGGTTGCGTTTGATTGCCGTGCGCTCGACCGCCTTGTTCAGAAACCCGAGGTCGAACGCCGCGTTGTGCCCCACGAGCACCGCGCGCGAACATTTGTTCTCCTTGATTTCCCGCCGGACTTCCCGAAACACACGCTGCAGCGCGTCCCGCTCGTCGATTGCGGGACGCAGAGGGTGGTCAGGGTCGATGCCGTTTACGGCAAGCGAGGCCGGCTCCAGATTTGCGCCCTCGAACGGCTTCACGTGAAAGCGGAGTGTCTGTCCGCGTCGCAGTTCGCCGTCGCCGTGAAACTCGACGAAGACAGCCGCGATCTCGAGTAATGCATCGGTCTCCGCGTTAAAGCCGCCCGTTTCGACATCAACGACGACCGGCAGGAAACCGCGGAAGCGGTCGGCCATCGATTCAAGCGGCATGTTCGCTCTCGTGCAGGCCCTCATCCAGCAGCAGTCCAAGCGTGTAGCGGACGCCGAACCCCGTTGTGTCCGACGGAATATGAGCGAGTCCGCCGCTGCGCCGTCCTGCAGACAGGTCGAGATGGATCCAGGGAGTCTCGTTCTCGACGAACTCGTTCAGAAACGCTGCGGCAAGCAGGTGGTCTCCGTCGTTTTTGGGCGAGCATTGCATCAGGTCGGCGACCGGACTCTTTAAGTCCTCAAGAAACTCTTTGCTGACCGGGAAGGGCCAGACGCGTTCGCCGGTTTCGACGCCGGTCTTGCGCAGCACGGGCTGCCAGTCGGGACGATTGCTGAAGACGCCGCTGTAGCGACTCGTCAGCGCAGAGATACAGGTTCCGGTCAGCGTTGCATAGTCGATGATGACGCCAGGCTTTTCCTTGCTGGCGAGCACGAGCGTATCGGCGAGTGCCATGCGGCCCTCGGCGTCGGTGTGGATCGTCTGAATCGTCTTCCCGTTCGCCGCGGTGATCACGTCCTGGCTCTTGTAGGCCTCGGGGCCGGTCCGGTTCTCTGTGATCGCGAGCCAGCAGTCGACGGCAAAAGGGACTTTCAGATCGCTCAAAGCCTTCAGCGTGCCGAGTGCAACCGCGCTGCCCTGCATGTCGCCATGCATGTCGAGCATCGAGTTGAATGGCTTTAAGTTTGTGCCGCCGGTGTCGAAGATGATGCCTTTGCCAACGAGACTGACAGCCGCCCGAGAGCTGCTGCCTTTTGGCCGATAGCGCAGTCGGATGATCGAGGCGCTGTCGTCCTCATTGCCTTGCGCGACTGCGAGGAATGCCCCCGCACCCAGCGCTTTTAGCGCTCGCGTTGAAAAGCGTTTGCGTTGCCAGCCTTCGTCCGCCGCAAGTAGCTTGATCGCTTTCGCATACTGCACACCGTCCAGCTTGTTCGGCGGCTGGGTTGTGAGCCAGCGTGCGAGATTGTTGCCTGCTGCTTCGGCCCTCAGACGCGGAATATTGACCTCGCTGCCAAGGCCCAGCACGCGCAGGCTTTTGATCCGCGGCGCCTTAGCCTTCTCCGACTTGTAGCTCGGCAGGCGAAACGCGGCTGCATGCGCGGCGGCGATCGTCGCTTCCGCGATCGGCCGCTCGACGCGTCCGACGAAGCCTCTGACGAAAACGCCCATCGCGCCCGCTTTGTCGTTCAGGGCAGCGGCGACCATCTTGCGCGCCAGCGTCAGCCGCTCGAATGCCGAAGCTGTCGTCGACGTTTCCGCAATGACGACCAGCGTCTGTCGGTCGTTGTTCAGTCGCGATACGGCAAACGGCGCTGCATCCCTGTCGTGGCGCTTCAGGACGGCCTGCAGTTTCGGCCCTTCTGGCAACAGTTTCCAAAGTGACTTTTTCGGCCGCTTTGGAATGATGACCAGCAGCTGGTCAAGTGCGTTGAAGTCTTTGGCAGTGACGCGGGCAAGCTGTTGATTCACGCGAAGTTCTTTCGCGTTCGGAAGAAGTGAATGCATTCGTATGAAATAATCCTTGATGGCTTGACCGTTGCTCCGCAAACCCGGAACATGCGCGATCAATTGCGCTTTAACGGCGTGCCGTTTGAGGCGATCCTAGCAGGACGATATCGCGAATTCACATCTGCGAACCATCACTGCCAGGTCCCGAAGAATAACAAATACCGGATGGATCATATGTCCCAGTTCAATCCATACGATGATATCGATTCGCTCGAAACAAACGAGTGGCTCGAGTCAATGGACTCCGTTCTGAACCAACACGGACCGGAGCGAGCACACTTCCTGCTCAACCGCATCATCGATTTCGCACGACGATCCGGCGCCTACCTGCCGTACAGTCCGAACACGGCTTACCTGAACACGATCTCGCCCGGACGGCAGCCCGAATACCCGGGTGACCGCTCCATGGAACGACGCATCGAGGCGATCCTGCGCTGGAACGCGATGGCGATGGTCGTGCGCGCGAACCGGATCAGCACCGAGTATGGCGGCCACATTGCAAGCTATGCCTCGTCGGCAACGCTGTATGAAACCGGCTTCAACCACTTCTGGAGAGGCCCGACCGAAGAGCACGGCGGCGACATGGTCTATTTCCAGGGCCACTCGTCACCGGGTATCTATGCGCGGGCCTTCCTCGAAGGCCGGCTCTCCGAAAAAGATCTCGCACGTTTCCGGCAGGAAGTTGGCGGCGGGGGTCTGTCATCCTATCCGCATCCGTGGCTGATGCCGGACTTCTGGCAGTTCCCGACGGTCTCGATGGGCCTCGGACCCATGATGGCGATCTACCAGGCGCGCTTCATGCGCTACATGGAAAATCGCGGCATGGTCGAGCCGTCCGACCGTAAGGTCTGGGCATTTCTCGGCGACGGCGAGATGGACGAGCCGGAGTCTCTCGGCGCGATCACAATGCCGGTCCGCGAAGGTCTCGACAATCTGATCTTCGTCGTCAACTGCAACCTGCAGCGTCTCGACGGTCCGGTTCGCGGCAATTCCAAGATTATCCAGGAGCTGGAAGCAGCATTCGGTGGCGCCGGGTGGAACGTCGTCAAGGTGATCTGGGGTTCGCGCTGGGACCCGCTGCTCGCCCAGGACCAGAGCGGCAAGCTGCGTCGCCTGATGGAAGAGACCGTCGACGGCGAATATCAGGTTTACAAGGCCCGCGACGGTGCCTACGTCCGCGAGAAATTCTTCGGCAAGCACGACGAGACTGCGGCGATGGTCGCGAATATGTCGGACGAGGAAGTCTGGCGTCTCAACCGCGGTGGTCACGATCCCGAGAAAGTCTATGCGGCGTACGACGCGGCAACGAAACACAAGGGTCGACCCACTGTAATCCTTGCGAAGACAGTGAAAGGCTACGGCCTGGGAGCTGCCGGCGAGGGCCAGAACACGGCGCACCAGCAAAAGAAAATGGACATGGAGTCGCTGCAGCGCTTCCGCGACCGCTTCAACATCCCGGTTTCCGACAAGGAACTCGAGGACATCCCGTTCTACAAGCCGGCCGCGGACAGCGCGGAGCTCGAGTACCTGTTCGAGCGGCGACGTGCGTTGGGTGGCTTCG